>CANQEA010000052.1 GCA_947594095.1 uncultured Clostridia bacterium
TTTGTAACTGCTTTAGTTACTAAATATGTACCTTTTAAATTAATTTCTATTACTTTATCAAAATCTTCTTCACTCATCCTCATTAGCAAATTATCTCTTGTAATACCTGCATTATTTACTAAAACATCAATTTTGCCAAACTTTTCAATTATTTTATCTACTAAATTTTCTACTTCATTTGCCTTAGATACATCTGCTTTTAAAATTAAGGTTTGGACACCTTTTTCTTTAAATTCGTTTTCTAATTTTTCTACATCTGTTTTATCAGATACATAGTTTATTACTACATCATAGCCATTTTCTGCAAAAAGTAATGCTACTTCTTTACCAATTCCTCGAGAACCTCCGAGTAACTAAAACAACTTTTTTTTCTTCCAAAATTAATCACTTACCTCTCCCAAATAATTTTCTAATGTTTCAACATTATTAATATTGTATGTTTTTGCATCTCTATTATCTTTTTTTACAAATCCTGTTAAAGTTCTTCCTGGTCCTATTTCTACATATTCTTCTACTCTTTCATCTTGCATTAATTTAATTGCTTTATCAAAACGAACAGGATTTATAATATGATTTGCTAAAATTTCTTTTATATTGTCTGACTCCTTATAAAATGTTCCATCTATATTTTTAATTACTTTTGAATTTCCTACTTTGAATGAAACATTTTCTAATTCCTTTTCATAAGCAATTTTTGCTTTTTCTAGTCTTTTAGTGTGAAATGGTCCACTTGTATTCAATGGAATAACTCTTTTTGCTCCTTGCATTTTTAGTTTTTCGGTTGCAATTAAAACTGCATCTTCCTCACCTGAAATTACTGTTTGAGAGCTACAATTATAATTTGCAACTGTTACAAATTTTCCTACTTTTTCTATTTCTTTACACACTTCATCAATTGTTTTAGAATCTAGCCCAATTACTGCTGCCATTGAATATTTTTCTTCTGGAAGAAGTGTTCCCATATAATACCCTCTTTTTTTTACTAGCTCAATTCCTTCTCTAAAACCTAAAATTTCAGAATAAATTAATGCAGAATATTCACCAAGGCTTAGGCCCACAGAGATATCTGCTTCAACACCTCTATTTTTTAAAACTGCAAGTATTGCTAAACTTGTAGTTAATATTGCAAGTTGTGTATTTTCTGTCTTATTTAGTTCTTCTTCTGGTCCTTCAAAGCACAATTTTTTAATATCTATTTTAGAGATTTTTTCTACTTCATCATATATTTTTCTTGCTTCTTCATATTTTTCATATATATCTTTTCCCATTCCAACAGTTTGTGCTCCTTGCCCAGGAAACAAAAATGCTCTTTTCATATTATACCTCCATTAGTATAGAACCAGTATTCAATCCTCCGCCATATCCAAGTAAAATAATTTTATCGCCTTTTTTTAATAAATTCATTTCTTGCATTTGGCATAGGCAGATTGGAATACTTGCACAAAATGTATTTCCAACATCTTGTATATTTGTATACATTTTATTTTTGTCTATTTTTAATCTATTTGCTATAGCATTTATAATTTTCATATTTGATTGATGTGGCACAATATAACTAATATCTTCTAAATTCACTTTTGCTTTTTTTAACAAATGATTTATATTTTGAACAGTTTTTGTGACTGCATATTTATAAACTTGCTTTCCATCCATATATATTTTTTCGTCTGTTTTACATGTTAAAATATCGTTTTGCTTTCCTTCTGCTTCTATATATGACTCATAAAGCTTTTCTTTATTAGTAGTAGAAAGAAGTGTGCAACCTGCACCGTCTGATAAAATAATCTTAGTTCCTACATCATTTGTATCTGTAAATTTAGATAAAATGTCTACTCCTACAACTAAAGCTTTATTTACTTTTCCACTTTTTATATACATACTTGCTATATCAAATGCATTTATATATCCTCCACATCCTGCAAGAATATCTAAACAAATACACTTTTTTAAATTTAATTCCTTTTGTATATAATTTGATATTCCTGGCATAAGGAGATTAGTAGTTGTTGTTGCTGTAATAATTAGCCCTACTCCGTCTAATTCTGATTTTGTTTGTAAATCTTTTACGGCTTCTAATGCCATTTTTTCTATATTTTCTTCTTTTACAAAATATCTTTCTTTTATTCCTGTTCTTTTTTCTATATATCCACGTTCTAAATGTAGTTCTTTTTCTAATTTGCTACTTGTAACTTTATTTTTGGGAAAGTATCTTCCGATTTGCTATTATTTCAACATTGCTCATATTATCCTCTTTCTTAATTTATTTGTCTTATATAGTTATACACCATTTTGCCATTTTTTTCTATTAGTCTGACTGGTCAAAAAAAAGAAAAGCAGATTTTATAATATCTACTTTTCTTGATTTTATTATTCTTGTTATTGATCTTCTTCACCCATATTTTCTTCGCTTGGTGATTGTTCCTCTGTATTTTCTTGTTCTTCACCATTGGATTGATTTTCTTCATCCTCATTTTCCTGTGGGGTTTCATTATTATTTGTTTCGTTTTCCGTATTTAGTATATTTTCTTCATTATTTTGTGTATTCTCTTCATTTGATGTATTACTAGACTTTTCATCATTTGTATCATCAGATGATTTTGTTCCTGTATATCTGTCTAGCCATTCTTCTGCATCAATTTTAGTATTGTTTGCTAATATGTAGTATTTAGTTTGTCCACTTTCAACTGTCATATAAATATCATCTGCAACAGCTCTAATTATCTGTTCACCAGATGCATTAACTAAAGCATATTTTTTATCTTTACAAACTACAATTACATTATAGTCTGGTATTACTAGTAGATTTTGTGCATCTTTATTGCTAGAAGCGATGTAGCCTAGACTATCATATTGGAAATCAACTAATTGTTTACCAGTTTTATCAAATAATCCCCATAATTTATCTTTTCTTACTGGTATTAAATTATCTACTAATAAATAGTCATTTTTTATATTATTGTCTGCAAATTTGTTTCTATCTACTCCTATTTCATCATATTCAATATATATCTTTGTATTTCCTCTAAAATCTATTACACCATATTTATTGTTTCTTTTTGCAACATACAATTCTGCATCTTTATCAACAATTTCAATTGAGTCATATGCTAAATTTACTTTTGTTTCTCCTTCTTTAGAAATTATTCCTACTTTTTTATCTGCTGTTACCATAAATTCTCCTATTGAAGGTAAGTATTTAATATCATCATATTTAGCTTCTAAGATGACTTTTCCATTTACATCTATAATACCATATTTATTTTTTTGGCTTTGGTTTGATACCACAAGCAAATTTTGTAGAATTGATTTAGTGCTTGCAAAATCACTAGCTATTTCTGAGTATCCATAATCTAAAATTTGCGTTTTGTAAGAATTCACAAGATAATCTAATGTATATATATCTATTCTTTTTGTTTCTTGATTATAGTTAAATGAAATGTTAAATGCTTGTTCTATCCCATCAGATGACATATATAAAATTCCATTCATGCCTTTAACAGGCTTTGACGCATAATAATACTCGTAATTGCCATTATTTGCTGTTAAGTCTAATTTATAAATTTTATTAGAATTTAATTCAAAATTGGCAATTTCATTTTTATTTTGTACATAACATTGATTTATTTTTTCTGATTTATTATTATATTCTCCATTATAACTTTCATATCCAAAATATGAAGCTACATCTTTTATAGGAAAATATACGGTTCCATCATCTTCTATAACTAATAATTTCTTCAAATTTTCATTTGCCACTCCATTTAGTTGTAATTTCAATGTATTTTTCTTTAAATAACTCATATATATCATAATAGCAATAATGGCAATAATAATTAAAATAATAAATATTAGTATGATTCCCGCTATTTTTCTTGTCTTGTCTTCTTTTTTATTTTGAAAGCTTTCATCTAATAGATTCATTTGTATCACCTCTTTTGGAATATTATTTAATATATCCATATTTTTTATAAAATTCTTCTCTAAATGTTCCTAAATTATCTCTCTCTATTTCTATTTTAACCCTTTTCATTAAATTAGTCAAGAATTTTAGGTTATGAATTGATAATAATCTTACTCCTAAAATTTCATTTGCCTTTATTAGATGCCTAATATATGCTCTTGTGTAATTTTTACAAGTATAACAATCACATTCTGGGTCTAATGGAGACCAATCTCTTTCATATGTTGCATTTCTTACAACAACTTTTCCATTTGATGTCATTGCTGTTCCATTTCTTGCAATTCTAGTTGGCAATACACAATCACACATATCTATTCCTGCAATAGCTGCTTCTATTAAATAATCTGGTGTTCCTACCCCCATTAAATATCTTGGTTTGTTTTCTGGCATAAGTGGAGTAGTATACCTTAAAATATCTAAAAATTCTTCTTTTGGCTCTCCTACACTTATTCCTCCTATTGCATATCCCGGCAAATCAAGTTCTATTAAATCTTTTGCACTTTGCTCTCTTAGGTCTTTATAAAATCCACCTTGTATAATTCCAAATAATGCTTGTTTATCCGTTGTTTTATGTGCTTCTTTACATCTAATAGCCCATCTTGTTGTTCTTTCCATAGATTGTTTTGTATATTCATAACTAGCACCATGTTCAACACATTCATCAAATGCCATTATAATATCTGCTCCTAGGTCTTCTTCTATTTCCATTACAGATTCTGGTGTAAAAACATGCTTACTACCATCTAAATGAGATTTAAATTCTACTCCTTCTTCTGTTATTTTTCTTAAATCTCCAAGACTAAATACTTGAAATCCACCGCTATCTGTTAAAATTGGTCTGTCCCATTTCATAAAATTATGAAGTCCACCGTGCTTCTTTTACAATTTTATTTCCTGGTCTTAAATATAAATGATATGTGTTTGATAAAATAATTTCCGCATTTACTTCTTCTTTTAGTTCCTCTGGTGTCATAGATTTAACAGTTGCCTGTGTTCCAACTGGCATAAATACTGGTGTTTGTATGTCTCCATGTGGAGTATGAATAACACCTCTTCTTGCCCCTGTTTGTTTACAAGTATGTAATAGTTCATATGTTACTGCATGTTCCATGATTTTAATTCTCCTTTAAATTGCACATCATTCTTAATATAATAACAAAATATTTTCTGTATATTATCTTTCTTCTTCATAATCTTGTTTTTTTATTGTTATACTTTGGATTTCATTATGTGTTCTATTTAATTTTTCAATTGCTTCTTTCACATTCTCTGTGGTCAATCCTACTTCTAAATTTACTCTCACAAAGTAAGGCAATAAGTCATCTAAATTTATGCTATTGTCTACAATAATAAAATTGTGATTTCCTTTTAAGTTAGCAAGAAATGCTTTTATTTCTTGTCCTCTAGTAGGTCCTACTTCATTTATAATAGGTGTGTATCCTATTACTTCTTCATCTAATCCATATTCTTTTAATTTTCTTAGTAATACTCTTTTTTCACTTTCAGATTTTCGCCAAGTAGAGCTGACTACTATTTTTGCATTTGTTGCACGTACTAAGGTTTGGAAATTTTTCATACATTCTTCATCAAATGGATAATTTTCACCATTTCTTTGTATATGAGTTTTTTTCCATAATTCTAGAGCATATCTTTGCGAATTTAAAACTCCATCAACATCTAAAAAAATTATATTCATGATATATTTCTCCTACACTATAAACATTGCATCTCCAAAGCTAAAGAATCTGTACTTTTCTTTTACTGCTTCTTCATAGGCTCTCATTATATAATCTTTTCCAGCTAAGGCTGAAACCAACATTATTAGTGTAGATTCTGGCAAATGAAAATTTGTAATTAATCCATCTATACATTTAAATTTGTATCCTGGATATATAAATATATTTGTATCTTTTTCTACTTCTTGCACTTTCCCTTCGTCATTTGCAATTGATTCTAATACTCTACAAGAAGTTGTTCCAACTGCAATTACTCTTCCGCCTTGTTCTTTTGTTTTATTTATTTTTTCTACATCTTCTTTTTTTATGTAAAAATGTTCTGAGTGCATTTCATGTTCTTCTATGTTTTCTACTTTAACAGGTCTAAATGTACCAATTCCAACATGAAGTGTTACATTTGCAATTTCTATACCTTTTTCTTTTATTTTTTCTAATAGCTCGTTTGTAAAGTGAAGCCCTGCTGTTGGCGCTGCGCTAGATCCTTCGTATTTTGCATATACTGTTTGATATCTGTCTTTTTCTTTTAGTCTTTCATGTATATATGGTGGAAGTGGCATAAGCCCTATTTTATCTAATATCTCATTAAAAATCCCTTCATATATAAATTTTACTTTTCTATTTCCGTCCATCTAGCATTTCTAAAATTTCTGCTTTTAATAAGCCATCACCAAAACTTACTTTTGTACCCGGCATTAATTTTTTACCTGGCCTTACCATAACTTCCCACATGTCTTTTTCTAGTTGCTTTAATAGTAGAAATTCAACTTTTGCACCAGATGGCTCTTTTATTCCATATAATCTTGCTGGTAATACTTTTGTATTATTTCTAACTAGGCAATCCCCTGGTTTTAAGTAGTCTATAATATCTTTAAAAATTTTATGTTCAATTGTTTTATTTTTTCTATTTAATACCATAAGTCTTGACTCATCTCTTTTATCTATTGGAGATTGAGCAATTAGTTCTTTTGGTAAATCATAATTAAAATCTGATACTTTCAAAATTAATTTGCACCTAACTTTCATTTTTAATAGATTAACATGAAAAAATAATTAGTATATCGCTAATTATTTTTCAAATTTAACCTATTTTGTAATATATTCTATATTTCTAAATATATTGCTAAATATTCCCCTAATTTCTTCTATTAAATTTTGCGGTTCTTTAAAGACATTCAATTTACTTGGATAGTCAAAATCTGATTTTTTCGCTGGTTTTATTGTATAAATTTGGCTTGGCAAACCTATTAAATCTCCATTTATGCTTTTGATATTTTTATTCATATAGTCTTCATACCAATCTTTTTGTCCTGTTATTGCATCTTCTTTATAGCCATATTGCTGATAATCATGAAGTGCTGGTACTTCATAGCCACATTCTTCTGACATTCTTTCTAATGAATGTAAAAATTCATGTAATAATACTTCTTCAGGGAAAGTATTTATTCTATAATCATACTTATATATATAATTTTTAGAATCGTTTGGAAGCCTAATATTTGAAAATCCTGTCCCATAATAGTCCATTGATCCTAAGCCAATCCAATCTTTAATTTCTATATCATCTTGATGTTCTTCATCGCCTAATCTTATAATTGCAAAAATATGGTCATAGTTTCCGTTTTGTACAGTTTCTTTTATTTGTTCTTCAATATCTTCTGGTGCAACATAATATCCAAATTCGTCATCATATGATAAACTAGTTATAGGTTCACTAATATTTATTATGTCACATTTTGCTCTCATTTTTCCATTTGATAATGTTTCACATGTACTTTGAAACCTATTAATCATCTGTCTTATATCTGTCATATCACTTTGGGTTACACTTAGTTTTACTTCTTTATTGTCAATTACTACATCTGTTGTTTGAAATATAAAACATGCGAAATTCCATTCATTGCTAGTGTCATTATAACCAGCTTCCATAGTAAAATCTGAAAACCATGCTTTGCCTTTACAATTTCCTAAATAACCACCTAATCTAAATCCTACATTTACTGTTTCCCTGTCTTTAGAGTTAAATAATAGTTCTAGTTTTTGCCAGTCTTTTGTACCAGAAACTGCAACAGATCTTTCTGTAGTTCCTTCTATTGCAATTTGCGCTCCAATTCCATTGTTCATAGTTTCTGCTTCTACATCTTCTGTTTTTACCATACATGTTACTTTATATGATGTGTTTTTTTCTACTGGTACTGATTGATAAAACATTGCATCATTAAAATCTTTAGAGGTTATTCTATAACTTTTAGAATCCGAATACTTTACATCATTATCTCTTTTAAATTCTGATATATGTGGTTTTATTTCTCCTCTAACAAAATCATTAAAATTATTTCCTTGGTAAAACTGATATGCAAAATATAAAGCCACTATTAAAATTATAGTTGTTATTATATTTGTAATTGTTTTAGATTTTCTTTGTTTTATCATTTTTAATCTTCCTCATAAACTTTAGGTTCAGCTAAATCTTTCATGGTTAAGTTAATTCTGCCTTGTTCATCAATGTCTAATACTTTTACAGTAACTTTTTGTCCAACTTTTAATACATCTTCTACATTTTTGATTCTTTCATTAGAAATTTTTGAAACATGTACTAAACCTTCTTTTCCTCCAAATCCTAAATCAACAAAAGCACCAAAGTTCATAATTCTTGTTACTTCTCCATAGTAAATTCCGCCAACTTCTACTTCTCTTACTATATCTTCTATCATTTCTAATGCTTGCTCTGCTTTGTCATTATCTGTAGAATAAATAAATACTTGTCCATCTTCTTCGATGTCTATTTTTACTCCTGTTTCTTCGATTATTTTATTAATCATTTTTCCACCAGGT
Source organism: uncultured Clostridia bacterium (assembly GCA_947594095.1). Next base: position 8,530 of record CANQEA010000052.1, read on the forward strand.
CCGATAACATCTTTTATTTTATCTACACTAATTGTTGTAGTTACAATTCTTGGTGCATATTCAGATACTTCTTCTCTTGGTTTACTAATTACTGGTAGCATTACATCTTCTAGTATATGTTTTCTTGCGATTCTTGTTTTTTCAAACGCTTCTGCGATAATATCATATGTTAAACCATCACATTTAATATCTACTTGAATAGCAGTAATACCTTTTTCTGTGCCACCTACTTTAAAATCCATATCTCCAAAGAAATCTTCTAATCCTTGAATATCTACTAACATTACATAGTCATTGTCATCATCTGGGTTTGTAACTAAACCTGTTGAAATTCCTGCAACTGGTCTTTTTATTGGAACACCTGCATCCATAAGTGAAAGTGTACTTCCACAAATACTTGCTTGTGATGTCGAACCATTAGAAGATAATACTTCAGATACAACTCTTATAGCATATGGGAATTCTTCTTTTGATGGTAGAACAGGAACTAATGCTTTTTCTGCTAATGCTCCATGGCCTACTTCTCTTCTTCCTGGTCCTCTAGATGGTCTTGCTTCTCCTACTGAATAGCTTGGGAAGTTGTAATGATGCAT
>CANQEA010000053.1 GCA_947594095.1 uncultured Clostridia bacterium
CGTGCTTTTTTATTTTTAGGAAATGCTATTATTTCTCTTATATTTTGTGAATCTGCAATTAGCATAATCATTCTATCTACACCTGGTGCAGCTCCTGCATGAGGAGGTGTTCCATATTGGAATGCATTATATAATGCACCAAATCTATTTTTAACTTCCTCTTCTGAATATCCTGCTATTTCAAATGCTTTTACCATTATCTCTGTATTATGATTTCTAACAGCACCTGATGCCATTTCATAACCATTACAAACTAAGTCGTATTGATATGCTAAAATATCTAGTGGGTTCTTTGTTTCTAAAGCATCTAATCCGCCTTGTGGCATAGAAAATGGATTATGGCTAAAATCAATAGTTCCTTCATCTGACAACTCATACATTGGAAAGTCTACTATAAAGCAGAATTTATAAACACCTTTCTCAATTAGATCTAGCTTTTTACCAAGTTCGATTCTAACAAGCCCTGCTATTTTTTGTGCTTTTTCAAATTCATCTGCTATAAAGAAAATAGCTGAATTTGCACTTACATTATAGTTTTCTTCTAATATTTTTTTCATATCATCAGTAATAAATTTAGAAATTCCACCAGCAACAGAACCATCTTGTTCAAACTTAACCCATGCTAAACCTTTTGCTCCTACTTCATCACTACATGCAAAGTCTGTCATTTTATCAAAGAATTTTCTAGATTGTTCTGCACCATTTGGCACCACAATTGCTTTTACAGTTTTACCAACAAAAGCTTTGAAATCTGAATCCTTGAAAACGTCTGTAACATCTTGTATAATTAATGGATTTCTTAAATCTGGTTTATCAATTCCGTATTTTTCCATAGCTTCTTTATAAGGAATACGTACAAATGGTCCTTCGTCTACTTTCCAATTAGTAAACTTTTTAAAAGTATATGGAACAACATCTTCAATTACTTTGAATACATCTTCCTGAGTTGCAAAACTCATTTCGAAGTCTAATTGGTAAAATTCCCCTGGAGCTCTGTCTGCTCTTGGGTCTTCATCACGGAAACATGGAGCAATTTGATAATATTTATTAAATCCTGCTACCATAAGCAATTGCTTGAATTGTTGTGGTGCTTGAGGTAAAGCATAAAATTCTCCAGGATTTAATCTACTTGGCACTAGGTAGTCCCTTGCTCCTTCTGGTGAAGAGTTTGCAAGTATTGGTGTTTGTATTTCTGTAAAACCTAATTCATCCATTTTATCTCTTAAAGTTTTTAAAATTTGAGAACGAAGTAGAATGTTTTGATGTAATTTTTCATTTCTTAAATCTAAAAATCTATATTCTAGTCTTAAATCTTCTCTTACTTCTTGCTCTGTATTAATTTCAAAAGGTAAAACGTTTTTGCATTTTCCAAGTACTTCTATTTTTTTTGCAATTATCTCAATTTCTCCTGTTGGAATTTTTGAATTTTTATTACTTCTTTCCACAACTTCTCCGCAAATGTGGATACAACTCTCTGTTGTTATTTCTTTTGTAATGTTTTGCATTTCTTCATCTTGAATTACAATTTGCGTAATTCCAAATTCATCTCTTAAATCTATAAACATCATTGCACCTAGGTTTCTAATTTTTTGAACCCATCCACTAAGTTCTATTTCTTCTCCTACGTTTTTAATATTCAATTCTCCACATGTCTTTGTTCTATACATAGTATTTCCTCCGCCTTATTTGTTTTAATAATGACATTAGTATATCATATTTTGCAACAAAATACTATACTTTAATAAAAAAAAAATTGTGTCGCAAAGAGAAACGTCTCAAATGCGACACTGTAATATTATTTACAAAATCTATGTCTTCCTATTGTTACTGTCATTGGTCTTGACCATATCCATTTATTTGTTGCAGTTGCTGGATTAAAATAATAAATTGCACCATAGCTTGGATCCCAACCATTTAAGGCATCTTGTGCTGCTTTTTTAGCAGTAGCATCTGGCGCTAAGTTTATTTGCCCATCACTTACCGCATCAAATGAACCTGATTGATAGATTACTCCTGAAATTGTATTTGGAAAAGAACTACTTTTTACTCTGTTCATAACAACAGCACCTACTGCCACTTGTCCTGCATATGGCTCTCCCCTTGATTCTCCATAAATTAACCTTGCTAACAAATTAACATTAGTAGAATTGCTTGAACTAGATGTTCCAGACGAACTTGAAGATGATATTCCCATTGCATTTAATGTTGCAGGTCCTGCAATACCATCTACAGTAAGACCATTTTTTCTTTGAAAATATTTGACCGCTTCTACTGTTTTACTTCCATAGATTCCATCTACACTTCCTGTATAATATCCCCATCTTTTCAATTTAGTCTGTATTTGAGTTACTTCATTTCCTCTAGAACCATATTTTGATAGTGCTTCTACTTCACTATTTTGAAACCATATTGTAATTATTGTTGATGCTATAATAAACATCACAATAAATAAAACTAACATTTTATTTCTTTTTTGCATGTAATACACCTACTTTTTGTTATTTTAATGTTAGTTTTATCCATTATACAATTTATTATTCTTTTTTTGTTTATTTTATTATAAATATAGTTTTCATTTGTAATTCACTTTTTTATTATTTAACGTATTTGATAAATTTTAAATCTTTCTATTATTTGACTTTTATTTAATAATATGTTACAATAAATGTATGGAGGTTACACAAAATGGAACGAAAAATGTCGAATGAATTACTAAAATGGAAAGATAATCCTAAAAAAATGCCTTTAATTATTTATGGAGCAAGACAAGTAGGAAAAACCTACACTGTTTTATCTTTTGGTAAAAAAAATTACAAAAATGTAGCTTATATCAATTTTGAAGGTAATAATGAAATTTCAAAAATTTTTGAACAAGATTTTAATATAAATAGGATTATAAATGAACTTAGTGTTAAATTGGGAATAAGCATTTTTGCAGAAGACACTCTTATATTTTTTGATGAAATACAAGCGTGTGAAAAAGCATTAACTTCCTTAAAATATTTTTCTGAGGATGCTCCTCAATACCATATTATAGCTGCTGGAAGTTTACTTGGTATTGCCATAAATAGACAAAAATATTCTTTTCCAGTTGGTAAAGTACAAATGCTAACACTATATCCATTAGACTTTGAAGAGTTTTTATGGGCTATGGACAAAAAAGATTTGGCTTCAATGATTAGAAATTGTTTCAATACAAATCAAGAATTATCTTTACACAGTTTAGCAACTGAATACTATAGACTCTATTTAGCAATTGGAGGAATGCCAAGAGCAGTGTTAGAATATAAAGAAAAAAAAGATATGGATTTTGTGAATTCTATTTTAAAAGACATCAATAATTCGTATATTGCAGATATGGCAAAATACACCTCTGGAACAGAATCAACAAAAATAATGTCAGTTTATAATATAATACCTGCCCAACTAGCTAAAGAAAATAGGAAATTTCAATATAAGTTAATAAAATCAGGTGCCCGTGCATATGAGTATGAAAGTGCTCTTAATTGGTTAAATGCCTCAGGAATTATAATTCATTGCACTAAGGTAAGACAAGGAAGAATCCCTTTAGCAGCATTCGTTGAGCCAGAAAGTTTTAAAATATATATGGGAGATACAGGCTTATTATGCAACAAATTTAATATTCCTACTAATATGCTTATTGTTGAAAATGACAATTTAAATCAATTTAAAGGCGCATTAGTAGAAAATTATGTATGTAGTAGTTTAGTACATTGTGGTTTAACCCCTTATTATTGGGAGTCAAATGGTAAAGCAGAAGTAGACTTTGTAATTCAAGATAAGATAGGAAATATTATCCCTATAGAAGTAAAATCTGGTATACATACTAAGTCTAAAAGCTTAAATATATTTAAAAATTTATATAACATCCCCTATTCTATTAGAATTTCCGCCAAAAATTTTGGATTTGAAAATAATATTAAATGCATTCCTTTATATAGTATATTTTGTTTAGATACTTTGAAATAATAAAACATTATATTGTACAAAACATTCAATAAAAACCTTAGAGTTATAATTCTAAGGTTTTTTTGATTCATATTAGACTTAGTACTTTATTTTTATCAAGTTCTTTTAATATTTTTTCTACATTTTTTATTGTCCATTGAGGAGTTGATGCTCCTGCCATAATTCCAATCGTTTCATATTGCTTTATATTATCAATATGTAACTCTTCTTCTGTTTCAATACTAATAGAATTCTTACAATATTTTTTTGCAATTTCGTATAATTTTTTTGTATTTGAACTATTTTTTCCACCAATTATAATCATATATTGTACTTTTTCTGCAATTTCTTTTGTTTCCTCTTGTCTTAATTTAGTTGCCATACATATTGTGTTTTTAATTTCTAATAATACATCTGTTAGAATTTTTTCTTTTATTTCTTTTTGTATATTTTCAAATTTTTCTAAACTAAATGTTGTTTGGGAAATAAGTAAAAGTTTTTTTATCTTACTTTTTTCAAAATTTTTCAAAGCTTCTTTTAAATCTTCTTCTTTTTCTATAACATAGATATGCTTTCCACAATAGCTAATTGTTCCAATATTTTCTGGATGATTTTTACTTCCACATAAAAAGATGTAATACCCATCTTTTGCATATTTGTGTGCTATTTCATGTATTTTTAAAACCTTTTGACAAGTAAAATCTATTACATCTATATTGTTTTTTTCAGCTTTTTCATAAATTTCTTTTGGAACACCATGCGCTCTAATTAGCATTTTACCTTTTGAATCTTGAATAGTATCCACAAACTGTAAACCGCTATTTTCTAGCAATTCAACCACTTGTTTATTATGTACAATTTCTCCTAAACAACAAATTTCTTCATTATTATTTTTTGCAATTTGCACTTCATTTTTTGCACCATCAACTGCTCTTTTTACACCATAACAAAAACCTGCTGTTTTTCCAATAATTATATTCATACAAATTCACCTTTTATATCATTTCTAGAATTTCTTTCTTAAGTACTTCTACAATTTCTTTTTGTTTTACTTTTTTGATAATTTCTCCCTTTTTAAATAGCAACCCTTCTTTTATTCCACCTGCAATTCCAATATCTGCTTCTCTTGCTTCTCCTGGTCCATTTACTGCACAACCCATAACTGCAACTTTAATATCTGCTTCAATAGTCTGAAGAAAATCTTCTACTTGTTTAGCAATTGGTATTAAATCAATCTGTGTCCTTCCACAAGTTGGACAAGCAATCAATGTTGGAGATTTATGATATAAGTTACAATTTTTAAGAATTTCCTTTGCAACTTTTACTTCTTTAACTGGGTCATCTGAAAGAGAAACACGCATTGTATCTCCTATTCCTTGCCTTAGCAAAACTCCTAAGCCAATACTAGATTTAATTGTACCACTAAATTCTGTTCCTGCTTCTGTTACACCTAAGTGTAATGGACAATCAAACATTTTAGATGCCATCTCATAACTTTCAATACATAAATCTAAACTTGATGCTTTTAATGAAATTGCATAATCATGGAAATCTAAATTTTCTAATATTTCAACATGTCTTCTAGCACTTTCGACCATTGCTTCTGCTGTAGGCTTTCCGTATTTTTCTAACAAATCTTTTTCAAGTGATCCACCATTTACTCCTATTCTAATTGGTATTTTCTTTTCTTTGCAACGATCTACCACCATTTTTACTCTATCTTCTGAGCCAATATTTCCCGGATTTATTCTTACTTTGTCTACTCCTGCATCAATTGCTTCTAATGCTATTTGATAATCAAAATGAATGTCTGCAACTATTGGTATATGTATTCTTTCCTTTATCTTCTTTATTGCTTTTGCATCTTCTTTATCTAAACATGCAACTCTAATAATTTCACATCCAGCTTTTTCAAGTTCTAAAATTTGCTTTACAGCTGCTTCTACATCTTTTGTTTTTGTATTACACATAGATTGTATAACTACTTTATTTTGGCCACCAATTTGTACATTTCCTACCATAATTTTTCTTGTATTTTCTCTTTTCATTTCTAATCCTTCTTTCAATAAATTATAAAAATTTGACAAAAACAAAATAATGTGTTATTATTTAATTACATTAAACAATGTACTTTGGTTCTGGTTGTGTATATTGTTTACCTGTATGTGTACCTGTAATACACATACTTTTTTTATAAAAGCAGAAAAGCATCTGTAAAACTTTCCTGCTTTCGACTATGTAATGACACATTTAGTCTTTACTCTTTTTAAATTTTTATAATTTTGACTGAGGTTTGTTGTTTTTTTCTTTTTCTGTTAAGAGCATCTCAATCAATTTTAGAATAAACTCGGGTTGTGTCATCTTGCATACCTCCTTTCCGTCATTAGTAGTGACTACCTTTTGACTATGAAAGGTTGTATATATATTACAATAATTTGAACAGAAAATTAAGCGAACAATTCTATTTTTGTAATTTTTCCATCTAATAATTCATATTTTAAATTGCCAATCCAAATAGTTCTAATATAATCCCTGAAACAACTCCTATTCCATATAATAAAGCAACTATTTTCAAATTTTGTTTAACTCCTTTATTAGTTTTAAATAATACTGCTATTCCAACACCTGCACCAACTAATAAACCAGAAATCATTGTTGCAGAAGATATAACATTTTCTAAATACATTTGAGTTAAAATAACAGAAGATGCACAATTTGGAATAAGTCCAATTATTCCTGCAAATATTGGAGCTAAAATTGGCTTATTTAGCATAAAGTTTGCAATATTTTCTTCACCAATTAAGTAAATTGCTGTATTTAAAACAAATGTAATTAACAAAATAAATAGAAAGATATTAATTGTATGTTTTAAAGCTGATTTAAAAATACCATGTTCACAATGACAATGCTCTTTTTCACATAAATCTATTATTTTTTCTTCTTCTATTTGATTTTTATTTTTTAGCCTAATTACAAAGTCTATCACAAAACCTGCAATCATACCAATAATTAGCTTTATTCCAAGTATTTTTAATATAACATCTATTGAAACTGCTTCTGATAAAAATATAGGTATCATTTCATCAGATGTAGATAAATAAACAGAAATTAATGTACCAAGTGTAATTACTCTTGCTGCATACAAATTTGTTGCAGAAACAGAAAAGCCACATTGTGGAACAATACCTAAAATACTTCCAAAAAATGGCCCAAATTTACCTGATTTTTTAATTGCCTCTTTTGTTTTTTCTTTTGTTTTATGTTCTATGTATTCCATGATAAGATATGTAATAAACAAAAATGGCAAAAGTTTAATTGAATCTATTAATGTATCTTGTAAAACTTCTAACATTATCTTCATCCTTTCGTATATATCTTACCATAAATTCAAGTAAAAGTAAATGATTGCATAAGAAAAAACCCTCAAGGTGTGAATGTTTCTTCCTTGAAGGCTTCTTATATAAATTTTTCTAATTACATCTTCTTCTGTAACATCCAGATAAGTACCCAGTTCTGCCATTATCATTACTGTTTGGAACTATGTTTACTCTTGCAGCTATTGGATTTGTGTTATTGTTGTTATTATTGCATCCACAATTGCAGCCATTATTTGCAACTTGTGTTCCATTTTGTGATAATAAAATAACACCATTTAAATCATTGATATCATTTACTGTATTAATACCATTTCCATTATTATTGTTTAGCTGTTCATTGCTATTTATTTGTGATACTCCTAAATTGTTATTGGTATTACATCCACATCCATTTCCGATTTTCGTGATTATTCCATCTCATATATAGCATTGTTAAAAAAGCTGCTATAAAAGCTAATATACTATATACAATAGCTGCAACTAAGAATGTAGCATCAAAAACAGCAAATGCCACAATTAAGTAAATCGCAAATACAAGAAGCGCTACCCATATAGGACATTTAATTATTTTTTGTAAAACAATTGATATAATAATAGTTGCAATCGGCAAAGCAAAGAATATAAGTAAAGCATTATCCATAATTAACCTCATTCCTCCTTGAAAATTACATTTAGTTGAAAAATTTTTCAATAATAATTGTAACTTCTTCAACTCTATTTTTTATATATATTATGCTAATTTTCATAATAAGGTTAATTTTATAGTAATATTTTTGACACAATATTTAAAAGACATATAAATTTTTCTTAGCAATATGCTTTAGAATATTATATGTCTTTTTTATAAAATTCAAGAATATTGAACTTGAACTAAATATAAACCTTGTGGGGGAAGGGTTTTTCCTGCATTTTCTCTTTTGCCAGATTTTATAATATCTGGTATATCATCTGGATTTATTTTTCCTAATCCCACATCAACTAATGTTCCTGCAATTATTCTTACCATATTATATAAAAAACCATTTCCTGTGAGTTCTATATATATTTTTTCATCTGGCATAGATATTACATCAGCTTTATAAATTGTCCTTACACTACTTTTACTGCTAGTTCCACTTGCTTTGAAAGCTTTAAAATCATGCTCACCTTCAAAATATTTTACAGCTTGCTTCATTTTTTCTATATCTAATTGAATTGGTATATGTGTTTCTAAATTTCTATAAATTGCTGTACCATATTTTGAGTTATTGATTACATATCTATATGTTTTCTTTTTACAATTTAACCTACTATGGAACCTTTCATCAACTTCTTCTGCTGATTTTATCACAATTGATTTTTTTATTTTAGAATTAATTGCAATTGGAAATTTATCCACAGGTAAAGTGGAATTTGTCTTAAAATTCGCCACTTGTCCGAAGTGCATGAACTCCACTATCTGTTCTTCCAGAAGCATTTAGTTCTATTTCTTCACCTGTAATTTCTCCAATTACCTTTTCAATTGTCCCTTGGATATTTAGTTTTCCTGGCTGTTTTTGCCACCCGGTTAAAATCTTTTCCATCATATTCAATTACTAATTTTATATTTCGCATTTTTACCTCTTATAAA
>CANQEA010000054.1 GCA_947594095.1 uncultured Clostridia bacterium
CTATTTAAATTCTAAAATTATAATTATATTAATAAAATTATAATGATAATTTTAAAAAAACTCTATACAAAATTTAAAAATAGTTATATAATGTAAAAGGCTAAATGTAAAATTTTGTGATTAGTCGTTTAATGTAATCGAAGGGATTGAATGATTATGGAATTAAAAAGATTATTAATTGGATTAAATAAATTGAAAGCTAAAGGTAATTTAGAAGTTGATATAAAGGGAATTGAGAGAAATTCTAGAGAAATAAAACAAGGGTATCTTTTTGTCGCAATAAAAGGGTACTCTTCTGATGGTCACGATTATATAGAGCAAGCTATTAAATCTGGTGCTGTAGCTATTATGGTACAAGAAGGTTTTGATTTAAAGAAAGCAAAAATACCAAATGATGTAACAGTTATTGTAGCAAAAGATACAAGAGAAGGGTTAGCAATTACTTCTTGTAATTTCTATGGAAATCCATCTAAAAAATTTAAATTAATCGGTGTTACAGGAACAAAAGGAAAAACCACAACAACATTTATGATAAAAGAAATATTGGAAAAAGCAGGAAAAAAAGTAGGATTAATTGGAACAATTGCAACATACATAAATGGTAAAAAAATAAAAGATAGTGATAGAACAACACCAGAGAGCCTTGAGCTTCAACAGATTTTTAGTCAAATGGTAGAAAACAAAGTTGAATATGTGGTTATGGAAGTATCTTCTCAAAGTTTAAAATTACATAGAGTTACTGGATGTGAATTCGATGTTGTATTATTTACTAATTTTTCAGAAGACCACATAAGTCCAAACGAACATCCTGATATGGAAGACTACTTAAATTCAAAATTAAAGTTATTTGAAATGTGTAAAACAGGAATTGTAAATGCAGATGATTTACAAGGAGCAAAAATTCCATCAAAATTCCCAGAAAGTGATATTACAACATATGGAATTGATAATTTTGCAAATCTACTTGCAAAAGATATTACAATTACAAATTCATATGTAGACTTTAAGGTAAAAATTACAGATAGGAATGAAAGAGTAAAAACAGGAATTCCAGGAAGATTTAGTGTTTATAATTCTCTTGCTGCAATATGTGTTGCTAAAAAATATGGAATTGATCCAGAAATTATTAAGGAAGCTTTAACAGAGGTAAGGGTTCCTGGTAGATCAGAACTTGTAGACAATAAGCTTGAAATTCCAATTATGATAGATTATGCACATTCTCCAGAAAGCTTACAAAACATTTTACATGCAGTAAAAAGTTATACAAGAGGAAGAGTTATTTCAGTATTTGGATGTGGAGGAGACAGAGATAGTGGTAAAAGACCAATAATGGGTGAAATTTCAGGTAAAATTGCAGATTATACAATTATCACATCAGACAATCCACGTACAGAAGATCCAGAAAAAATTGTAGAGCAAATAGAAGAAGGAATTAAAAAAACAAAAGGAAACTATACTGTAATTGTAGATAGAACAGAGGCAATAAAAAAAGCAATTGAAATGGCAAATAAAATAGATATTATAGTACTTGCAGGAAAAGGACATGAGCCATATCAAGAAATAAATGGAACAAAATATCCATTTGATGAAAGAATTATAGTACGTGAAATTATAGATAAACTCGAAAAGCAAAAGACAAAGAAAAAATAGAAAGGTTTGGTAAAATTGAGATTTGAAACAAGTATTTTAATTATATCATTTGTTGTAACAGTTATATGTGGTTTTATTATTTTACCAATATTAAAGAAATTAAAAGTAGGGCAAATAGAAAGAGATGATGGACCAAAATCACATTTAAAAAAACAAGGTACACCAACTATGGGTGGAATTATAATGATTGTATCCATACTAATTATTGTAACTGGACTATATATTTATTTAGTAAGTAACGCTCAAGTAGAACTTGCAAACAAAATACTCCCAATATTAATTATGACAATAGGATTTGGTATAATAGGATTTATAGATGATTTTAGAAAATTAGTTCTAAAAAACACAGAAGGATTAAAACCAAGTTACAAAATGTTAGGACTTTTAGTTATTTCAGTTGCATATGTAATTTATTTAGTATATGGCCTAAAAATTGGTACAGATACATATATTCCTATTTGGAAACAATATGTTAGTTTACCTATATATTTATATATTCCTTTTGCAATTGTTGTAATACTTGGAACTACAAATGCAATTAATTTAACAGATGGAATAGACGGACTATCTTCTAGCGTAAGTGCAATTATAATAACTTGTATTACAGTAATTAGTGTTATTTTTGGGGTTAATGAAATTTCTATATTTGGAAGTATCGTAATTGGTGCAGTACTTGGATTTTTAATGTTTAATCTTCATCCAGCAAAAGTTTTTATGGGTGATACTGGTTCATTGTTACTAGGTGGCGTTATTTCTGGTTTGGCATTATACTTAAAAATTCCACTTTTATTATTAGTTATTGCTTTAATCCCAGTTTTAGAAACGTTGTCTGTTATTATTCAAGTAGCATATTTTAAGAAAACAGGTAACAGAATATTCAAAATGGCACCACTACATCATCATTTTGAACTTTCAGGATGGAAAGAAAGCAAAGTAGTTATAGTGTTCAGTGTTATTACTTTGTGTCTATGCTTAATTGGAATAAATATTGTGTAAAAGGAGTAAGTTAGGAATGGCAAAAAAGAAAGCAGAAAAGTTTTCTAGTTTTTTAAATAATCCAGTTGATTTCACTTTAATAATAACTATATTAGTATTGCTGTCTATTGGCCTAGTAATGGTATTATCAGCTAGTTCGCCATCAGCTCTTTCTGAAAGTGGAAATAGTTATTCATATTTTTCAAAACAACTGTTATTTGCAATTATTGGTGTTGTAGCGATGCTTGCAATATCAAAAATAGATTATAGATTTTATCAAAAGTTTTATAAGCATGCATGGGTAATATCACTTATATTACTGGCTTTAGTTTTAGTAGCGGGAAGAACTGTAAATGGTGCTAAAAGATGGATATATATTACAGAAACTTTATCTTTCCAACCATCTGAACTTGTAAAACTTCTTATGATTATATTTTATGCAGGTGTTTTAGTAAAAGATAGAGATGAATTAGGAACTCTAGGAAAAGGCTTTTTTAAGCATATTCTTATGTTAGCTCCTATCATTGGTTTATTAATTATTGAACCACATCTTAGTGCTTCAATAGTTATTATCGGAATATGTAGTATTATGATGATTATGGCAGGAGTTAAATTTTCACATTTTCTGACAGTTGGAGCATCAGTTGGAATACCAGGATTAATTGGTTTAATTATAATGGAACCATATAGATTACAAAGAATTACAACTTTCCTAAATCCATGGCAAGATGCAACAGGAGATGGATGGCAAATTATACAAAGTTTATATGCCATTGGATCTGGAGGATTATTTGGAGTAGGGCTAGGAGAAAGTAAGCAAAAATATTTATACATACCAGAACCACATAATGACTTTATATTTTCTATAATTGGAGAAGAATTAGGATTTATTGGTAGTGCAATTGTGCTAATTTTATTTGCTATCTTAATATGGAGGGGAATCTTAATTGCAATGAGATCAAAAGATATGTTTGGTAGCTTGCTTGCAATTGGAATTACATCTTTAATTGCTATTCAAGTAATTATAAATATAGCAGTTGTAACATCTTCTATGCCAGCAACTGGAATGCCACTACCATTCTTTAGCTACCGGCGGTACATCTTTGTTTTTCTTACTATGTGAAATGGGAATACTACTAAACATTTCACGTTCAAGCGCAAAATAAAGGAGGAAGTGTATGAAGGCAATTATTGCTGCAGCAGGAACAGCAGGTCATATTAATCCAGGTTTAGCAATAGCAAATAAGATAAAAGAAGAAGAAAAAGATTCTGAAATTTTATTTATAGGAACTACTAGAGGATTGGAAAATGATCTAGTTCCAAGAAGTGGCTATGAATTAAAACCAATAGAAGCTTATGGATTAAGTAAAAAAATATCAATTGAAAACATAAAAAAGAATATACTAACACTAAAAGGTTTTAAACAAGCAGAAAAAATAGTAAAAGAATTTAAACCAGATATTGTTATTGGAACAGGTGGTTATATTTGCGGTGCAGTAATTACAGCTGGAAGCAAAAATAAAATACCTACTCTTTTACATGAAAGCAATAGCTTTCCAGGTAAAGCAATTAAAATGTTGGCTAAAAAAACAGATACAATTTTAGTATCTTTTGAAGACGCGATTCCTAGAATTAAGAATGCAAAAAACATAGTTTTTACAGGTACTCCTGTAAAAATTAAAAAAATAGATTATAGTTTAAATCAAAAAATAGATATACTAAAAAATATGGGATTAAATGCTTCAAAACCGGTTGTTTTAGTCTTTGGAGGAAGTCAAGGAGCTAAAAGAATAAATGATGCAATTTTAACAATTATAAAACAAAAACTTAATACAAATTATCAACTTATTTGGGCAACAGGTCCTAAACAATTTGATATTATAAAAGAAAGTTTAGAAAATGAAAACATAAATATAAATAACATAGAAAATGTTAAGGTATTACCATATATTTATAATATGGAAGAAGTTATGAATACAGTAGATATTATTGTATCTAGAAGTGGAGCAATGACTGTTACTGAAATATCTAATTTAGGCAAGCCATCTATTTTAGTACCACTTCCAAATGTTAGTCATGACCATCAATATTATAATGCAAAAGCATTAGAAAAAGTAGGTGCTGCAAAAATTATATTAGATAAAGATTTACAAGGAGAAAATTTACATACAGAACTTCAAGAAATAGTAACAAATAAAGATAAAATGCTTAAAATGGGAGAAAATGCTTCCAAACTTGCAACAAAAGATGTAGAAGATAAAATTTATCAAGAAATAAAAAAATTAACATCTAAGAGGAAAGGATAGTACATGTTTAAAAATATTCAATTTAAAATTATTTTAATTATCTTTCTAGTAGGATTAGTTATAATTGGTGGACTAGGTGTGTTTTTTTTGCATATGCAAGAAACACTAAATTTGGATGGACAAGTATTAGAAAGTATGAGACAAAATACTTATATTGTACTTGCAATATCTAGTGCAGTATATGTCTTAACTAGTTTGTTACTAGCTAAATATTTATCTAAGTTTGCAATTTATCCAATTGACAAATTAATAGAAAGTGAATCATCTACTCAGAAAAACCAAATAGAAACAATTCTTTTGCATATGACTGATGGAATTATTGCATTTAATAGAGAGGGAGAAATTATATTAATTAATCCAGCTGCAAAGAAGTTTTTAAGTATTAGACCAGAGGACGAAAATTTTACAGACATATTTGGAAAATTTAATCTAGATATAAATATGGAAAAAATAATCTATTTAGAAAACTGGGCATCCACAGAAAGTAGAATACATGTGGAAGATAGATATGTAAATGTATTTTTCGCACCTTTTAAGGACGAAAATGATAGACCAGATGGAGTAATTGCAGTAATTCAAGATATTACAGAACATGTTCAACTAGATGAAATGAGAAAAGAGTTTGTGGCAGATGTATCACATGAACTAAAAACTCCAATTACTTCAATTATGGGATATGCAGATACTTTATTAGAAGGTGAATATGACAAAGAAACACAAGAAAAATTTTTAAATGTTATTGCAACAGAGGCAAGAAGAATGGCAAGATTAGTTACAGATTTACTAACTCTTTCTAGATATGATAGTAAGAAAAATACTACTAACAAAGAGCTCTTCGATTTAGGTGATTTAGTAAAGAAATGTCAAGATAAACTTGCAATTGAAATTAAAAAGAAAAATCACAAAGTGGACAATTTTGTTACAGCTGATGTTCCACCGGTTTATGCAAATAAAGATGATATAGAAAGAGTTGTTTTAAATATTTTAACAAATAGTATAAAATATACAAAAGATGGTGGGGAAATAAAGATATATGTTGGTTTTGTATATAATGACGCATATATAAAGATATTTGATAATGGAATAGGAATACCTGAAGAAGACTTAAGCAAAATTTTTGAAAGATTCTATAGAGTAGATAAAGCAAGAACTAGAGAATTAGGCGGAACAGGACTTGGGCTTTCTATTGCAAAAGAAATATTAGATAAAAATGGTGGAAGTATTGATATAAAAAGTGAAGTTGGAAAAGGAACAGAAGTTGTAATCCGTATTCCAACAAAACAATAGAGAAGGGAGAATTAACATTGGAAGAAGAGAACATTAAGAAGGAAGAAAAAATAGAAGAAGTACAAAATACTGAAAATACTGAAAAGGTGGAAAATGCAGATAAATCTAAAAAAACTAAAAAAGAAAAAAAGGAGAAATCAACAAAAAGAGAAATTATGGAATGGGTTTATTGTATTATAATAGCAGTAGTTCTAGCTATTTTATTTAGATATTTTATAGGAACGCCAACAATTGTAAAGCAAATATCAATGCAACCAACTTTAATCCAAGATCAAAGACTTTGGCTTAATAGATGGGGAAGAACTACTGGTACTATGCCACAAAAGGGTGACATTATAACTTTTGAAGCACCATCTAAAAAATTATATGTGTCATCAGAAGTAGATATAAAAAATCCAGTAGCTAAATATGAAAATGAACCTGAAAATTTATTTAGCAAATTTATTTATTATGTACTAGAGGTTGGTAAAGAGAGTTATATTAAAAGAGTAATAGCACTTCCAGGTGAAAAAGTTGAAATAAAAAATGGAAAAGTATATGTAGATGATAAAATGATAGATGAACCATATCTTCAACCCGGAATTGTAACAGATGTTCCGGAAGATGGCTTTAATAATTTTGTAGTTCCTGAAAATTGTGTATTTGCAATGGGAGATAACAGAAACCATAGTACAGATTGTAGAAGTTTTGGATGTATTCCATTAGAAAAAATAGAAAGTACTGTAGCCCTTAGAATTTGGCCATTAGACCAATGGGGAGAAGTTAAATAAAGGATTATAATAATGTTTGATAATATCATTGGAAATGAAAAAGTAAAAGAAAACTTAATAAACTTAATAAAAAATGACCAGGTATCACATAGTTATTTGTTTGTTGGAATTGAGGGAATTGGTAAAAAACTATTTGCAAAAGAGCTTGCAAAAGCTGAGCTATGCTTGAAAGAAGAAAAACCATGTGACAATTGTAAGTCATGTTTAGAATTTGATTCTAATAACCATCCTGATTTTGTATTAATAGAACCTGAATATAATAGTATTAAAATAGACCAAATAAGAAAAATGCAAAAAGCTTTACTTGAAAAACCAATTGTATCAGATAAAAAAGTATATATTATAGATAATGCAGATTGCATGACACAAGAGGCACAGAACTGTTTATTAAAGACTCTAGAAGAACCACCAGAATTTGTAATCATAATTTTAATTGGTTCTAATGAAAGTGCATTTTTAAACACTATTAAATCAAGATGTATGATTATAAAATTTAATCCAATTGAAAATGATAAGTTAGAAACATTTTTAAAACAAAATTATGGATTAAATTCTATAGAAAGAAATATGTTAGAAGCATTTCAAGGAAGTATATCTAAAGCGATTTTAATAAAAGACAAAAAAGAAGATTATGAAAATATCTATTATCTAATTGAAAATTTAGAAAATGGTAATTTACTAGATACTATTTCAAATGCAGACTTGATTTATAAGTCAAAAGATAATATAATGGATTTGTTAGAATATATGAATTTATTATTACTTACAAAAGCAAAAACCGATTTTAAGTATGCAAATTGTATAGAAATTATAGAAAATACTAAAAAAAGGTTGAAACAAAATTCAAATTATGATATGACAATAGATAATATGTTATTTCATATATGGGAGGAAGTAAATTGAAAAACATAATAGGGGTTAGATTTAAAAAGCTAGGTAAAATATATTTTTTCAATCCTAAAGGACTTAGAGTAAGAAAAGGTGACAATGTTATAGTTGAAACTGCTCAAGGAGAAGAATATGGAGAAGTCATGATTCCAAACCGTTTAGTTGAAGATGATAAAATTGTCTTACTTTTAAAAAAGATAATTAGAATTGCAAATTATAAAGATAAAAAACATTATGAAGAATGCAGAAAAATAGAAAAAGAAGCTTTCAAAATCTGTGAACAAAAAATAAAAGAGCATAAATTAGTTATGACTCTTAGAGATGTTGAATATAAATTTGATAATAGTAAAATTTTATTTTACTTTACTGCAGATGGTAGAATAGATTTTAGAGATTTAGTAAAAGATTTAGCAGCAATATACAAAACTAGAATTGAATTGAGGCAAATAGGAGTAAGAGATGAAGTAAAAAGAATAGGTGGAAATGGAGTTTGTGGCAGAGAACTTTGTTGTTGTAGCTTCTTAAGTGATTTTGAGCCAGTATCTATTAAAATGGCAAAAGAACAAAATGTATCATTAAATCCATCTAAAATATCAGGTAACTGTGGTAGATTAATGTGTTGTTTGAAATATGAAAGTGATGTATATGAAGAAAAACTAAAAAAACTACCAAATCTAGGTTCTATTGTTAAGACAGAAGATGGGGAAGGAGAAATTGATGCAATAGAAACATTAAAAGAAGTAGTTAGAGTAAAAATAAAAAATAATGATGGAGATGGATATACATACAAAAAATATAATGTAGCAGATATCAAAGTTATAAAAGATAATGGAAATAAAGTAGTAGATAAAGAAGAATTAGAACATAAAGAAGAATTGGAAGAACTAGAAGAATTAGAAAAATTAGATATTAATTCATAAGAAATAATGGATAAAGTTTGAGGAGGTGAAATAGAAATGGCATATAAAATAACAGAAAAATGTATATCATGTGGAGCATGTGCAGCAGAATGTCCAGTTGGATGCATATCACAAGGTGATGA
>CANQEA010000055.1 GCA_947594095.1 uncultured Clostridia bacterium
GTTCTTAGTTTTACTTCTAATATGTCGTCATTTATTTTTTTACCAATAGTTATTCTAATTGGAATACCAATTAAATCTGCATCATTGAATTTAATCCCAGGTCTTTCATTTCTGTCATCTATCATAGTATCAATACCCAAATCATTTAGCTTTTTATATAGTTCTTCTCCAACAGATAATTGTTTTTCATCTTTTGGATTAATTACAATAATTGATACTTTATATGGAGCGATATTCATTGGCCAAATTATTCCGTTTTCGTCGTGATTTTGTTCTACGACAGAAGCTAAAATTCTTTCTATTCCAATTCCATAACATCCCATTACAACAGGATATAATTTGTTGTCATCTCCTAAATAGTTTAAACCTAAATTTTCTGAATATTTAGTACCTAATTTGAATGTATTTCCAACTTCTATTCCTTTTTTAAATGTTAATTTATTACCACATTTAGGACATAAGTCACCTTCTTGAACATTTACTATATCTCCTGATATGTCGTATTTAAAATCTGTAATGTTAGCATTTATGTAATGATATCCTTCTTTATTTCCACCACAGCAGAAGTTTTTCATATTTAAAATTTCATTATCAATTACTATTTTTACATTTTTCAAACCAATTGGACCAGTATAGCCAGCAACTGCATTTGAAGTAGAAATTAATTTCTCATCTGCAAAGTCAATCTCTGTTGCATCTAGTAATTTTAGTACTTTTGTTTCGTTTAAATCTCTATTTCCTTTTATAAAGAAAATAACCAATTCTCCATCAACATTCATTAATAATGCTTTTACACTTTTCTCAATATCTAAATTTAAATATTTACAAACATCTTCAATAGTGTGACAATTTGGTGTTTCTACTAATTGAAGTTCTTTTTTATCTTCAGAGTCATTAGATAGCATATTTTCTGCAACAGGTGCAATTTCTATGTTTGAAGAGTATTCACAGTTATTACAAAGTACTAATATATCTTCACCAATATCTGTAATTGCTTGGAATTCTTCTGAAAGACTTCCGCCCATTGCTCCTGTATCTGCTTTTACTACTCTATAATCTATACCTAATTCTGTAAATATTTTATTGTATGCGTCAAACATTTTTTGATAAGAAACATCGAGTCCATCATAATTTGTATCGAAACTATAAGCATCTTTCATGGTAAACTCTCTTGTTCTTATTAAACCAAGCCTTGGTCTAATTTCATCTCTGTATTTTGTACCTATTTGGTAAATTGTAAAAGGTAAATCTTTATATGATTTTGTTTTACTCATTGCAGTTAATACAAAGATTTCTTCATGTGTTGGACCTAATGCATATTCTCTATCATATCTATCATTTAATTTAAACATACTAGAACCAAAAATATTTTTTCTACCTGATTTTTCAAAAACATCCATTGGTAATAAAGAAGGCATTTTTAGCTCATTTGCTCCAGCTTCATTCATATGTTTGCGTACTATATTTTCTATATTATTTAATGCTTTCTTTCCTAAGGGAAGGATAGCGTATATTCCATTTCCTATTTTTTTAATCATTCCGCTTCTAACTAATAAATTTCCGCTTATTGAATCTTCATCTGATACATTTTCTTTAATTGTATAAAAAAAATCTTTGCTTAATCTCATTATTTTCATCCTCCTAAATTTAGAACTATTTTATCATAAAAAATAAAAATAAGCAAACATTTTTATGCTTGTTTTCTGGAGCAATTACGAAACAAGTATGTGAAAAGATGACATACTTTGTATCAATCTCTATTATATAATTCGATTTATTGCTGTTTGCTTTAACATAATTTTTAGAATTTACCAATGCAAAATTAAACATTTTAATACAATTTATGGAAATTTTTTACATTTTATGCTATACTACTTATAGTTTTGAAATTGTGTAGATACTGTTTGCACAATTAGAAAGTGAGGTATTACTTTGGCTAATAATTTAATAAATACTGATAATGAAATAAACAATATATTTGACAATATTAAGGAATTAGTAATTAATAGTAGAAATAGAGTATATTCTACTGTTAATACTGAAATGCTCAATTTATATTGGAACATTGGAAGAGCAATTATGGAAATACAACAAGGTGATGAAAGAGCTTCTTATGGAGAAACTGTACTTGAAAAACTATCTCAAAAATTAACAAATGAATTTGGAAAAGGCTTTTCTAAAAGGAATTTAGAAAGAATGAGAAAATTTTATATTTATTTTCCAATTGCGACAACAGTGTCGTCGCAATTGAGTTGGTCACACTATCTTGAATTATTAAAAATAGATGAAGAGTCAAAAAGAAGTTTCTATATCAAAGAAACTATAAATTCAAAATGGAGTGTTCGTGAATTACAAAGACAAATTGGTTCATTGTTGTATGAAAGATTGGTTTTGTCAGCCGATAAAAATAAAATATTAGAATTAGCAGAAAAAGGACAAGAACTAAAAGAAAGTAAAGATCTAGTAAAAGACCCATTTGTACTAGAATTTCTTGATATTAAAGAAAATACTGATTATTTGGAATCCGATTTAGAAAAAAACATATTAGAACATTTAAAAGAATTTTTATTAGAATTAGGAAAAGGATTTATGTTTGTGGGTTCACAAGTAAGACTAACATTAGAAGAAGATCACTTTTACCCTGATTTAATTTTTTATAATAGACTTTTAAAATGCTTTGTAATAATTGATTTAAAAATTGGAAAAGTAACTCATCAAGATATTGGTCAAATGCAGATGTATGTTAACTATTATGATAGAGAAATAAAAAGTGATGATGAAAATCCAACTGTTGGAATATTACTCTCTACTTTAAAAAATAAAACAGTCGTAAAATATACATTACCAGAAGATAATAAAAATATTTTTTCTTCTAGTTATAAATTACATTTGCCAACAGAACAGGAATTAATTGATGCAGTAGAAGAAGAAAAGAAAAATTTGGAATTAAATGATAATACTTAGATTATAAAAAATATATTCAAGTATTAAATAGGAGGTATTTATGCAAAATGATATAAATAAAAATGATATAATACAATTTATTGAAAATATTCCAAGCAATGTAGAAATAATAGATGATTTTATTGATAATAAATTATCATATGTTGATTATTTAGACACTATTGAAGAATTAGTAAAACCTCTAAAAGCTATTAGAAATATCTATGGATTTGCAAAAAAACAAAGATTTAAAACATTTTTAAAATCTATATCAACACAAATAAATGAAACAAATTTTGTTGATATAAATAATGTTAATAAATTGCAGAAATATGTTTTAAATGATACTAATGTTGATTTTATTATCAATACTATAGATAATTCTATTAATAGCAAATCTATAAAATGTTCTAGCCTTTTGGGTATATATGCTGGAGATATTTTAAATAAATATAAAAGTATAGATTATATAGATTTGCAAATAATAGATATATTAAAAAACATAAATGACATAGAATTAAAAGTCTTTAAAGAGTTTGTTCAAAAAACACTTAATATAGATGAAGATTATTATGTACCTTCTGATATATTAAATAATGATAATGTAGAAGAAACATTTTTAATATTCAATAAATTTGAATATTATCAAATGATTTCTAGACCTAATCATTCAACAGTTAGAGACATTGATGGGCAACCTACTGCATTTAAAGTAAGTTATATAGGAAAAAAATTATATAATTTACTAGAAAAAACTAATATCTTATAAATTTCTTTTTATTGGTGTTGTTTTTATATAATGCAATTATTTTAATATTTAAATATTTAATAAGCAAGAAATCAGTGAGTCATACTATAACTCGCTGATTTCTTATTTTGTTGCTTGAAAATTCAAATTAAACGATAGTCGGTACCATCAGGTAACTGGAATTTGAATCTCCTATCAAAAGTTCTATCCTTCTTTTCGATAGGATATTTCTTTGTTTTTAAGCTATATGGACAAATATAAACATACAAAGAGAAATTATCGATTTTTTCTGCTTCTTCTTTTGAAAGAAAGCGAATCTCTTGAAGTTTTGGTTCATCACAACCATATTCCCATACATCTCGGAACCTAAAATCATTTTCATGTTCCCAAAGATTAATAATTCCTACATACTGATTACCACCTACAACTGCGAACTGAATAGGATGTTCTTCTCCTGTAAAACCATCCTTGTCCTTTGTTGTACCAGTTGCAAGTAAACGAGCATTATAGAAACTATATGTGCCTGAAAGCTTGAGATTCATCTCAATAATCTTTTTGTCCTTATTACATCCAAAATCCTTTTTGCACTTATACCTTGAATCATAGATGTACTGCATTTTTGCAATAGGTGCTTTAGTAGCAACAGCTTCTAAACTATAAAAACCATATACAGTATAGTTACCTATGTTTTTTGCATCCTCATCAGGGTAAACTTTAAAATAATATTCACTTTCATCTTTTGATGTACCATATTCGTGAACATTATATTCAAAATACCCTGATGTAGTGCAAAAGTGTGGATTAACTACACCTATAAATGCAACAGGTCCAATTTCCTTGCAAAAACCAAAGCCACAATGATAACCAGTTAAATTGTTTAAAGCTACAACTTCATCGTAGCTATATTGCCCATCTAACAGATAGTCATTGCATCCAGTAGTGTCATGTGCATGTATAAAAAAATGTTTTCCAATTTTTTCTACACTCACATCCCGTTTAGGATTTGCTTTTTTTACAAGCATAATCAGAATTTTTTCAAGCATATTCTTTCCTCCTTAATACTTTATTGTTGATAACCTACTATATGTAAAACTAAAAGCTAGAGAAAATATTTCTCTCATTATTTAGTGAAAAAAAAAAAGACAATGACATAGCACTTGGCTATATCATATTTTACATAATTTTTCAATAAAAAATCGCATATTCTATAAAATTTACTGTTTTTAATTTTTATTATATTGAAAAATAAAAATTTTAATGATAAAATACAAATAAGGGGGAGCTTAAGTATTATGAAAATTATAAGAAATGATTTAAAAAGTAAATTAAATATAAGAACGGAAAAAGACTTTCCGATTGATGGTATTGAATATATAGATATAACCCCACTTATTATACAAAATAAATCTTTTGAAGAAATAATAGACAAATTTGAAAAAGAATTACATAATAAAAAAATAGATTATATTGTAGCTCCTGAAGCAAGAGGTTTTTTATTTCGGTGCAACTGTTGCTAGCAGATTAAAAATCGGTTGTATACCAGTTAGAAAAAAAGGAAAATTAGCACCAACAACAGTTGAAAGTATGTTTGAATATGAAAAAGAATATGGAAAAGACTTTTTAGAGCTTCCTAAGTTAGTTGATACAAATTATAGTGGTAAAAATTTTTATATAATGGATGATATATACGCAACAGGTAACACTATGAAAGCAATTAGTGATGCTATTAAAAAATTAGGGGGGAATATCATTGGAAAAGGTGTTGTAATGAATATTATAGGATTAAATAATGATAGAGATGTATTTTCACTATTAGATGTAGAAGAAGAATAAAGGAAGGGTATTCCCTTCCTTTATGGTTTGTAAGGTGCCTTAAATTGGAGCGATTACGAAACAGGTATGCGAAAAAATGACATATTTGTTTCAATCTCTCTTATATAATTCGATTTATTGTATTTACTTTAACATAACTTTTATAATTTATCAATACTTTTGGAATAATAATAAAAATTAATTTTGTCATTTTATATAATAATTTTAATTAAAAACAACAATTATTTAAAAAATATGATATAATGCAATTGTGCAAAAACTTTCTGCACAATTTAATAAAAGAAGGTGTTTAGATGTCAGATATTAGCAAAAATCAATATAAACAAATATTTGAAAGTGTCAAAAATGAAATTTTAAAATCTCAATATAAAGCTATGCAAGTAGTTAATAAAGAGATGATTTTTATGTATTGGCATATTGGTAAAATAATTCTTGAAAATTCTGAATGGGGAAATAAGTTTATTGATAATTTATCAATTGATTTAAAATTAGAATTTCCAAATATAAAAGGATTTTCTATTAGGAACTTGAAAAACATGAAAAAATTTGCTACTCAATATCCAAATTTTGAATTTGTGCAGAAAGTTTCTGCACAAATAACATGGTCTGACAATCTTTTGATCATAGATAAAGTAAAAGAACCTGCAATGAGAGAATGGTATATTAATGAAACTATTAAAAATGGTTGGTCATATGATATTTTAGAGTGGCAAATAGATTCAAAGCTGTATGAAAGACAAGCAATAACTGAAAAAATAACTAATTTTCAAAATACTCTACCAGATGCTCAAAGCGATTTAGCAATGCAGACAATGAAAGATCCATACCTTTTTGGTTTTGTGGCTTTAAAAGGTAAAGTTAAAGAATTAGAAATAGAAAATGCTATGATAAATAAAATTAAAGATGTTCTTATAGAATTAGGTAATGGATTTGCTTTTGTAGGAAATCAATATAAGCTAACTGTTAGTAATAAAGATTACTTTATTGACTTACTATTTTATCATTTAAAATTAAAGTGTTATATAGCAGTAGAATTAAAGGCGAGAGAATTTGAGCCTACTGACGCAGGTCAATTAAATTTTTATTTGTCTGCACTGGATGATTTAGTTAAAGAGGAAAGCGATAATCCTAGTATAGGACTTCTTTTATGTAAGAAAAAAGATAAATTTACAGCAGAATATGCTTTAAAAGATATTAACAAACCTATTGGAGTTAGTGAATATAAGTTATTGGAAGATATACCAGAATATTTACAATCACAATTGCCAAAAGCTGAAGATATTGAATTGCATATTCAGGATATAGAAGAAGATTAAGCAAAGATAAAAACAAGTAAATTTAATTACAGGAAATTTGCCTTAATTAAAAGTATAAAACAAAGAAATGAGGTAAAAAATGAATGATATATGTATAAATTTAGATAATATTAAAGTTGCAATTTTTGATTTTGATGATACATTAGCAATTCATAAAGATAGAGATTTTTTAAAACATCGTTCTGAAAATGAAGAAACTTATTTAAATTTTTATTTAAACGCTTATTTAAATCCAGAAACTTTTTATGAGAATATTGAGTCTTGTAATAAATCAGATTCATTATATAAAATTATTAACATTTTACGAAATAATGGTTCTAAATTATATTGCTTAACTGGAATGAAATTTTCGTTTCATTTTAAAGCTAAACAAAATTTTATTCATAACCATTATGGAAATGATATAGAAGTTATTGCATGTTATCCACAAGAAAGAAAAACAGATGCTGTAAAAATAATTCAGAAAGCTAATAATTGTGACTTCAGTGAAATATTGTTTGTAGATGACATTAAAGATAATGTTGATAAATTAAATAATTTAGGTGTATGTGCATTATTAATCGATGAAGTTGATTCATTATTAGCCATTAAAAAGTGATTTTTAAAATTTTAACGCTTAGCAATCTCCTTTTTGATATAATTTGTGTCCATACATATTTATTTTGAGATAAATTTTAGACAAATAAACTTTTTATTATCAATTTTTATTTTAACTAAAAAATATCATCCTTTTTAAGAATGATATTACTATTATATAATCATTTTCGCCAAAGTGCGACGATTTTACTTATTGGAGCCAATAGGCAGAATCGAACTGCCGACCTACAGGTTACGAATCTGTTGCTCTACCAACTGAGCTATATTGGCATAAAGGGTAGTATAAACAGTATAATATAAATAAAAAGAAAAATCAAGAGCAAATTTTTCCATAAGTGTATAGGTTTTGAAAAAAAGGAAAGAATATTATAGATACATAAATATAGCGGAAAGGAAGTAGAAAACTTATGGAAGATAATAAATTAAAAAATATGGTGGTATTAAGAAATTTGCCATCAAACTTAGTAGAAGAAGCCTTTGTTGTGCTAAAGGCAAATAAAAAAGTAAAAAAGTTAGAAAAAATAGAAAAAACTCAAAATTCTTCAAATAGCAAAAAATCAGGGAATAAGAAAGATTATATTTTAAAAGAAGCGGAGATGTTAGTGCAGAATTATATTTCTAAAATTGAAGAAAAGGAAAAGAAGCAAACAGTAGGGAAGAATAAGGCAAATATAAAATATAGAAGATTGAAAAATTATGCTTATCTGTCTAGTTTTATAATGTTTATTGAAATGTTAATGTTAATTATAAAATAATAAGAATAAAATCTCTTCTTTGGTCATATAGTTTAGAAAGCGAAAGAAAACTATAAAACTAAGGAAGAGGTGTTTTTTTATGGACAGAGCCATTACAGTGGAAGAAAAAATTAGACGAGCTGAGCAAATTTACGAAAGAAGAAAACAAGGGGAAAAAAGACCTATTGCAACAGTTAGTGTAAATCAAAAAAAAGATTTTAAATTGTTTAAAAAAATGGTTATACAATTAATTATTTGTGTAGCTATTTATTTAGTTATTTACATGATACAAAATAATAATTATATATTCTCTGAAGACTTTGTAAAAAAAGCAAACGAAATATTATCTTATGATACTAATTTTGTAGAAATTTATGAAAATGTCAAAAACCAAATAAATAGTTGGTTTAATCCAAATCAGGAACAAAATAATCAAGAAAATGGGCAAGAAACTGAACAAGGAATAGGCGGAGCAGAAGAAAATATAGAAGATATGCAAGTCGCAGAAGGTGGAGATGAAGCAGCAAGCAATGCAGAAAATACAAATCAGGAGCAAGCTACACCTCTTACTCCAGAAGAACAAGAAATAGCAGATATAAAAAATACAACAACATTTATTAAACCAATAGAAGGAAATATATCTTCTCCATTTGGATGGAGAGACAGTGC
>CANQEA010000056.1 GCA_947594095.1 uncultured Clostridia bacterium
ACTGCAATTAGAGGAATAGTAAATAGAGAAAATTCACAAATTATTTTTGTAGATACACCAGGAATACATAAGCCTAAAACAAAACTAAATGAAACAATGATTGAAACTTCATTTAGTAGTATGCAAGATTCAGACATTATTCTTTTCCTAGTAGAGGCAACGAGTGATTCAATAGGAAAAGGGGATAGTATTATTTTAGAAAAAATCAAAGCATCAAAAAAACCAGCAATTTTAATTATAAATAAAATAGACTTAGTAAAAAAAGAAAAATTATTAGAACTAATTGAGTTATATAAAAATGAATATGAATTTAAAGCAGTAATTCCTATTTCTGCATTGCAATCAAAATATAAAGATATAATTTTAAATGAAATAGAAGATAATTTAAAAGAAGGTCCTGCATATTATGATATAGAAGAGTATACTGACCAAACTGTAAGACAACTAGCAGAAGAAGTTATTCGTGAAAAGGCTTTAAAACTTTTACAAGATGAAGTACCACATGGTATTTTTATACAAGTGGAAAAATTAAAGCAGAGAAAAAATAAACAAGGTGAAGAAATTTATGATATAGATGCAACAATATATTGCTTAAGAGAATCACATAAAGGAATAATTATTGGTAAAAATGGTGATATGTTAAAAAGAATTGGAAGAGCAGCAAGAATTGAAATGGAAAATAATTTTGGTATAAAAGTAAATTTAAAAACATGGGTAAAAGTTAAAAATGATTGGCAAGATAATGATTCAATTGTGAGCCAATTTAAATACAAATAAAAATTGTATGTATAAAAAAAATGGAAAATGCAAATGATAAAAATAAAGTTATACTTAAAGGAGATGAGCTTATGATAAAGAAAATTGCATGGGATACTTTTAAAAATACAGGAGATATAAATACATTTATGGAATTTAAACAAATAGAACTAATTGAAAATTCAATGAATAATAATAAAAATGTGGTAAAGAATGGAGCAGAAAAAAATGGCGCAAATAAAAATGAATGGGATAATCCTATCGGAAAATAATTTGGGCGATTATGACAAAATGCTTACAATGTTAACACCAGGTGTACGGCAAAATATCATGTATTGCAAAAGGCGCAAGAAAACCAAGTAGTAGATTAATGGCAGGAACGCAACCCTTTTGCTTCGGAGAATACCTGATGTATAAAGGTAGTAACACATATCATATAAATTCAGTAGAAACAATTGAAATGTTTTATAATTTGAGAACAGATTTAGATAAATTAAACTGTGCAACAAAAGTGTGTAAAATTGTAAGAGACGTAACTTGTGAGAATCAAAATAGCTTTAATATTTTACAATTGTTATTAAATACGCTTTATGTCATTTCAGAAACATCAAAAGATTTAGATTTGGTTTTAAGCATTTTTAAATTGAGAATCCTTTCAATTTTAGGATTTAAGCCTAAAATTAATGAATGTGTAAAATGTAAAGAACAAGAAAATATATCATATTTTAGCATAGAGAATAATGGCTTTTTATGTGAAAAATGTGGAAAGCAAGATAAATCTGCAATACGAATTAGTGACAGTACAGTAAACGCAATTAAATACACTTTACAAGCACCACCTAAAAAATTGTATTCTTTTGATTTAAAAGATTCATCATTAAAAGAATTTGCTTTAGTTGCTAAATTATATTTTGAAAAGAAATTGCAAGAAAGTTAAGTTAACTTGTAAAATCAAAAAAATACCAAAAATCACTTGACAATGAGCCCACGAATATGCTATTATATACATTGTTAAGTAAATATGCGGATGTGGCGGAACTGGTAGACGCGCTGGTCTTAGGAACCAGTGCCAACGGCGTGGGGGTTCGAGTCCCTTCATCCGCACCAACGACGTATCTGTTCGAACTAATAGAACAGGATATATAAATACTACTCTGAAAAAGGGTGGTATTTTTTAGTTTTATTTTCAGTATGTACTACGTCATTCCCCGAGTTTTGTGCCGTTGGTCAAAACTCATAGGGGGTTAAAGTATTAACTAATGACAAATTAGCTGAAATACAAGCTAAAAAAGGAAAAAAGAAAAACGATTATAATTTGAATTAAATGAGGAAAAAATGAATAACGAATTGATTTATATTTAACAAAATTCTTAAAAACTATGGAAATATTGTCAAAACGTGATATAATATATCAAACTTGATTAGGAGGAATGCAATTATAGTGAAAAAAGCATATTTAGAATGTTTGAAAGAATTAAGATTATTTAGAAAATCATTATTGGAAGATATTGATATAAAGCGTGGAAAAATGTATTTTACTTGGATAAAGGATAAGACTGAAAAAATTCTAAATGAAAAGGATGACAAGTATATTTACACAAATGTTATAAATTATACATTACCTAAATATGTAATTACTCAATATACTTTTAATAAAGCTAATAAGATTATAAAAAGCATAATCAAAAAAAATTATAGTTTTAAGGATAATAAATATTTTTTTAGTAATACTAAAATATCCAATGATGATGTTAAACTTCTAATGAAATATGTTTTATTCAAAAGAGGAAATGTTATTTGGCTTGATTTTGGATTTAATATTGGAAATGAATTTGGAGGTATGCACCCTGCTGTTATACTAAAAAATTTTGATAATGACCTATTTGTAGTTCCTATTTCTTCTAAAAAACCAACAGAATATATAAAATTAGAACAAGATTTACAAAACAAAATCATATCTGAAGAAGAATTTGAGGAAAGAAAAAAAGCTATTACTGAAATTATTGAACTCTCTAAAATAAATGGTTATAGAAGTATGCTAAGATGGGCTAGAATTACTAGAATGAAGAAAATTAGTATGTATAGAGTAAACTTTTCTGGTACAATAGGCACTTTAGATGGTACAGACATGGATAAAATTTCAGAAAAAATATCAATGGAATTAGGTAGTAAATAGATTAAATAAGCCCAAAATTTAGTGCATAAATTATTGACTTTTGAATAAAAATATAGTATCATAGTATTAGAAAGTAATCAATAAAGATTGCTATGAAAGGGATGAAAATCCCAGTTAAATTGCTATGAAAGATGACCAGTAGTTACTACTGGTCATCAGTCGTTTTTGATAAAAATTTATTAAAGTATGGAAAAATAATTTGTAAAATGATATAATGATAGCGAAAATACAAAAATATGTTGAAAGGTGGGATAAAGATGGGAATATGCAATGCATGTGGATGCAAAACAGGATTGCTTTCGGCTTATAAAGCATATGATGGTTCAATATGTGCTGAATGTGCTAAATTGAGTAAATCGTATAAATCAGAAACTATTGAAAAGATTAAAACATATCGAGAAATTGAAAATGAAAGAAAATCACTATTTAACCCTACTCAAAAGCTAAAAAGCTTTAATTCTATTGTTGTTCTAATAGATAACTCAAACAAACTATTTCAAGTTGGTAATAGTCCTATTTATAAATTTGATGAGTTAATGAATTTCTATTCAGAGCAAGTTGCAGGTCCTACAGTTGTTACAACCAAGACAAAGAAAAAAGGTGGCTTAACTAGAGCGGTTGTAGGGGGAGTAATTGCTGGTCCAGTAGGTGCATTAGTAGGAGCAGGTACAGCAGGTTCAGTATCTACTTCAACACAATCAACAAACACTACAACAAAATATTATTATGATACAAATACATATTCAGGATATGAAAAGCATGAAATATTGCCACCAAAAGGATTTAATGAATTTGCATTGCATTGTATTAATAATAGAAATAATGAAATTAATTCTACCAATGCAAATGATAGATTAAATGATAATTCAAAATTACTACCAGAAGTAGATGATGCTATAAGTGAAATAAAGAAATATAGGCAATTATTAGATGATGGATTACTTACACAAGATGAATTTGATAAAAAGAAAAAAGAATTATTAAAATTATAAAGGAGTAATAAAAATGTCAGAAGCAGATGAATTATTAAAGTATAAAGAATTACTTGAATCAGGGATAATTACACAAGAAGAATTCGAAAAGAAAAAGAAAGAAATTTTGAATCCAGAAAGCAATATAAAAAAAGAACCAAAACAAAATAGTTTAAATAATAAAACAACTAATATACCTAATAACCAAAATATAAATAAAAAGGTTGTAAGTGAGCCACAAAAATTGGGAAAAGTTAATATTGTTATATCATGGATATTTTTTGCATTCTTTGCATTAGGTGCATTGGGAAGTTTGACAAGTGGATTTAATTTGGCAAATTTAATAATATATGTTTTAATAGCATTAATATGTTGTCCACCTATAATAGAGAAAATACAAGAAACAACAAAAATCAAGATGACTACTGCAATGAGAGTAATTGCAATATTTATATTACTTATGATTTCAGGAGTTGCAATGACTGCTAATCATAAGTCTACTACTAATACTAGTGAAAAAACTAATTCACAACAAACTAGTGAAAACAAGCAAAATCAAGTAAATCCTGTATTTGTTTCTAATACTGATGGAAAGGATTTCTTCAAAAATGTATTATGTGGAAATACTCAATGTGAATATAAAGAACCAATGAAATTGAAAGCAGATAATATGATTCCATATGATACTGTTACATATACAACTGGAAATGATACATATTCTTTTGAAGTAACAACGAATATAAAGAATGAAATTGCTAATGTTCAAATGTTTTTCTATAAATATGGAACAGAAGATCCAACAAATTATTTTATGGCTGCAACAAGACTAAATTATCCAAATAGCAATGCTGTACAACTTACTTCATTTATTACTGAAAACATTGGAAAAGACCAAAAGATAAAAATAGGAGACTTTACATTTCACTTTTTTAATGGAACTAGTGATAATTGTGTTATATTAGATATATATACAGATGAATTTGCTAAGATTAATGGAAATCAATAATTATTACACGAAAATTGTATTGATGGAATAATATTATAAATAAAAATTCACATCTAAATAACTTTCTGTTGAAACTTTATGTTAAATATGATATAATCTTAAGTAAGTTAAAACTTTTTACATTTCCTCTAAGTGAGGCAACTAGTTTTGACTAATAAAAATTTTTAGGAGGAGTCACAATGGAGCATGACAAGATGACAGTAACTATGGAAGATGGATGTCAGGTTACCTTTTTCAAAGTAAACGGCAACTTAAAGTGCGTCATTTTCAATGGTAGCAGCTTCAATGAAAATGAAGTACGGGAGGGGAGTATACACGCTGTCGTAGGCGAACCCTTGACCTTTACCTATTGTTATGGGTACGGAAGTAGTGAAGAGTTGACATCAGGAACTCCAGTAAAGGAAATTAGCTATGAATAAGTAATTTCCAAAAGTAAGTCCAGAGGTGTTTTGCTTTACGCAAATCATCTCTGGATTTTACTATACAATTTACATTCTTATTTATCTTAATTAATCTTACAAGAAATTTTTCTATTTTATTATAAATTCCAGTTGAATAATTGAATTTTATTTTTTTTTATATTATAATCCTAATAGAAGAGAAAGGTAGATGAAAAATTTTGAAAATAAAAGAAGAAATTGAAAAATATATACCATATAATGAGCAGGAAATAAGCGATAAAGAACTAATGCTTGAATATATAAACACATTTGATGATGTATTAACAAGAGAAAATAAAATGTGCCATTTCACAGCATCTAACTGGATAGTAAATAAAGATAGAACGAAAATATTAATGATATATCATAAAATTTATAAATCATGGGCATGGACAGGAGGTCATGCTGATGGAGATAGTGATTTATTAAATGTTGCATTAAAAGAAGCAAGAGAAGAAACAGGACTTAATAATTTAAAGCTATTAAGTGATGGAATATATGGTTTACAAATTCTTACAGTAGATAGTCATATAAAAAGAGGAAAATTCGTATCATCACATTTACATCTAGATTGTTGTTTTCTATTTGAAGCAAATGAAGAAGATGAATTAAAAATAAAAGAAGATGAAAACAGTGGTGTGAAATGGTTTAACATAGATGAAGCTACAAAGATTACTAACGAAGAAAAAATGAAACCAATATATGCAAAATTAAATTCTAAAATAAAAAACTATAAGTAGTAAAAATAATAGAAAAATAATTAGTTTGTTATAAGGGAGAAACTGATAATGGCAAATCAATATGAATTTTTTATAGCTGGTAGGGCTAGAAATAAAGAAAACATATTAAGAATATGTAAATTATTTGATGATTATAATATATCTTATTATTGCTTTTTAAAAAATGAAGATGATTGGGGATATGGTAATAAAAATCAAACGCCAGAAGAAAAGCAAAAAGAATTTGAAGCATTAGGGTTAAAAAATGATATTGTTCTAAAGCTATTTAATAAAGACTTAGAAGGAGAAAAAAGTTCAAAAAATCTATTACTTGTTTTACCAGCTGGAAAAGCAGCACATATAGAGGCTGGAATTGCGTATGGGTTAGGCAAAAAATGTTATGCAATAGGAGAATATGAAGCAACAGATACTTTATATAATATATTTGATAAAATATTCCCAAATCTAAGTAATTTAGAAGAATTTTTGAGTAGATATAATAAATGATAAATTAGAAGTTAGTGATATAATAAATCTATTGTAAAATTTTAGAAAATATAATATAATTATTAAAAGAGCTAGTAGTTATGGAGAAAATAATTACAATGCATATGTTGTTTCTTTGTTAAATGATAACGGGAGCGAGAATGAAATAGTTGGCTATATTGGGAATGATAAGCTTTTTAGTAAATTATATTTGACAAAACAAAGAAAGTTTTTAAAAATTCTATAAAAACACTCCGAACAAAAAATAGGGTTTTGAACAAATATGGAATTTATTTCAAAATGGTTCAAAACCTATTTATTATTGGTTTATAAATTTTTAACACTTATAATAATTGGTATAAAAAAAGAAATAGTTGGTTGGTAATAACTATTTCTTTTTATCTCCGTAGCCGGATTATTTATATTATTAGTAATATTATAATATTATTTTCTTATTTTGTCAACATTTAAAGTATCCATTAATGCTTTTTGTAATATTTGAGAAAAGTTAACATGTTCTTTCTCAGCCATAGTATTTAACCAAGCAGGAATAGATAAAGTTTTTTTGACAGACTTATTCTCATACTTTCTCTTGTGTTCTTCTAAATCAACAGATACGAAAGATACAATCTGATTATCTTCTAATTTTATTGATTTAATATCGGTAGTGCATTTTGGGTATTCAGATAAATCTTCTAAAAATAAACCCATAGCTTCCTTTGCATTTTCCATAGCTTCGGCTAAAGTTTTTCCATCACTAAAACAACCTTTTAAGTCAACAAATTCAACCCAGTATTCGTTATTTTCTAATGTAAAAATAGCAGGGTAAGTTAATAATATTTGTTTTTTCATAATTACACCTCTTTATATTATAGTATGCACATCCAGGTAGGACTTATTCAAGTCCCGCCTGTTTTAATAGCTTTTTTAGCAATCCTTTTGGCAAATCTCTATTATGCATTGGAACGATTATATCTGTGTAATCGTTCTTTTCTTAATTTTAAGTGAGAGCCTTCTTGTTTAACTTCATACCAACCGATTTTTTTCAAAAGTCTTACTAATTCCTTAGGTGTCATACTCATAATATAAATAATCCTCCTTTCTTTAAATCTAAACTAATTATACACTATACGTTACGTATTGTCAACATTTTTTTAAAAAAATTCATAAAAAAATAAAGAAAGCCACCATCAGTGTTCAATAGAACACATGATGGTGACTTTTTTGGGTATTATTTGATACTTGCTACACGCCTTGCCATCTCGCTATATGCCTCAGCGACGTCGCCCATATCCTTGCGGAAGCGGTCTTTGTCAAGACTCTTGCCGGTCTCTTTATCATGAATACGGCAAGTGTCAGGAGAAATTTCGTCGATTACAATGATCTGTCCATTTGGCAATTTGCCAAATTCGATCTTGAAATCGATGAGGTCGCCGTTACATTCGGCGAAGAAATCCCGGATTACATATGCAACCTGTTCGGTTATGTATTCAACATAACCGAGTTCTCTTTTGGTCAAAAGACCGTTGGCTACAATAGCAGCCTCAGAGATTCTCGGGTCGCCCGCATTGTCCGATTTGTATGTGTACTCAATGTACACACCGTCAAATGGCATCATATCGGGTACACCATAAGCGCGAACATAACTTCCCGTCGCCTTAAACCGGCCGATTACCTCAAGAAGAATCGGAGTGGTTTTTTTTACGATCTTGGAAGCCTCGTTTGAACCGGGGCCGACATAGTGCGTGGGAATGCCGCATTCCTCGAGTTTTGTAAAAATTGCTTTGGAAATTGTGTTGTTTGCAATTCCCTTGCCGCTGATAACATCTGTTTTTTCACCGTTCCCGGCGGAAATGCGATCAGATGCTTCAAGCTCGAGATAAGCATCATCTGTTGTTAAATAAACATTGTTTGCTTTGCCTGCATGGTAAAGCGTTGTCCGTTTGATTGAGTTTGCAAGTTTCATATTGCATACCCTCCTAAAAAATTATTTACAAAGCTATGCTTTGCATTAGTTACATTTTACCATAATTATGTGAAATTGTAAAGATATGAAATGAAATTACTTTTAAACATTATTGTAAAATTTTCTCGGTTCAAAAAATTAATGCAACAAAATATGTAAAAAAATAGACACATATAAAAACTTAATATATAATGTTA
>CANQEA010000057.1 GCA_947594095.1 uncultured Clostridia bacterium
ATAATTCCTAAAACTTTACTCATAGCAAAATCCTCTCTTGAACAAAATAAAATTTATTGATATAATATTATCATAAAATAAAAAAATGTTCAAGTTATCAAAAAAATATTCTATTACGAAAAAACTTGGAAATCCAAAAAAATTCGTAATAGAATATTGACTTTATAATAATAATTTTATATAATTTTATTGAAAGAGGTGCATTAACATGTACATTAAAAGAGATGATTATTTGAATAAACTAATAGCAAGACAAAACAATGGATTAGTTAAAGTTATAACTGGACTTAGAAGATCAGGAAAATCATATTTATTGTTTAATATTTTTAAGAAATATTTAATTGAAAAAGGAATTGAAAAATCACATATTATTTCTATAGCATTAGATGATTTATCAAATGAAAAATTAAGAAATCCATATAATATGTTGAATTTTATAAAAGAAAAAATAACAGATAATGATTTGTATTATGTTATGTTGGATGAAGTTCAGTATTTAGAAAGATTCGAAGAAGTTTTAAATAGTTTAATGCATATTGATAATATTGATATTTATGTAACAGGAAGTAATTCTAAATTTTTATCTTCTGATGTAATAACAGAATTTAGAGGTCGTGGAGACGAAATACACATTTACCCATTAAGTTTTAGAGAATTTTTTTCTGTATTTGAAGGAACAAAAGAAGAAGCTTGGGATAAATATTTTACTTATGGAGGCATGCCACTTGTATTATCATATAATACGCCACAAGAGAAATCTGAATATTTGCACTCTTTATTTGATAAAGTGTATGTTTCAGATATTATTGAAAGACATAAAGTGAGAAATAAAGAAGAATTAGATGAGCTTTTAGATATTTTGTCATCATCAATAGGTTCACTTACAAATCCATTAAAATTATCTAGAACATATAAGAGCGAAAAAAACAAAGTCATTAGCGATAAAACAATAAATAACTACATAGGGTATTTTGAAGATTCATTTTTAATAAACAAAGCAAAAAGATATAATATAAAAGGGAAAAAATATATAAATTCTCCTTATAAATTTTATTTTGAAGATATTGGTTTAAGAAATGCTAGACTAAACTTTAGACAAACCGAAGAAAACCATATAATGGAAAATATCATATATAATGAACTTAAAATTCGTGGATACAATGTTGATGTTGGAGTTGTTGAAATTTTTGATACAGATAGTAATGGAAAAACAATATTTAGAAATTATGAAGTTGACTTTATTGCAACACAAGAAAGCAAAAAATATTATATTCAATCAGCATTTAATATGAATAGTGAAGAAAAAGAAAAACAAGAAAAAAATTCACTTATAAATATAGATGATTCGTTTAAAAAAATTATTGTTGTAAAAGATAATATTATGCCTAAAAGAGATGAGTATGGTATTACTACAGTTGGGATATATGATTTTCTTCTAGATGAAAAAAGTTTAGAATTATAATTTTTAAGTATTTTAAGAAAGGATTATTTATGGATAAAGTTACAATATATACTGATGGCGCATGCTCAGGAAACCCAGGACCAGGGGGGTGGGGAGCAATACTAATGTATAAAGATAATAAAAAAGAAATATCAGGAGGAAAAAAAGACACAACAAACAATATAATGGAACTTACTGCCGTAGTTGAAGCGTTGAAAATGTTAAAACATCCTTGTGAAGTAGATTTATATAGTGATAGTGCATATGTTGTAAATGGATTTGACAAAGGCTGGATTTATGCATGGGTCAAAAACGATTGGAAAACAGCAGACAAAAAGCCAGTTAAGAATAAGGAAATATGGCAAGAATTATACGAATTAACTAAAATACATAAAGTAAACTTTATTAAAGTAAAAGGTCATAGTGATAACGAATATAATAACAGATGTGATACATTAGCAACAACTGCAATAAAGGACTTATAATATTACATTTTGATTACATTGGCAAAAAATATTGAATTATTCTAAAAATTCCTATATAATAAAATTGTACCAAGTATTCACAAAAGTAACAAAGGAGGAAATAGATGGAAACCTTTGCAGAATATATATTAGAAGAAAAAAATCTAGATGCAAAAATGGAAATAGCATATTATTTAGCAAAGAAAAAAGGCATATTTTTTGCTAAATCTGTAATACTTAAAACTGAGCTTGCAAGACTTTTTCTAAATTATGCAAAATTAGGATTTGACAATAATTTAGTACTCACTGCTAGCCTTTTATGTAATTGTAAAAAAGTAAATAATGCACAAAATATAGAAAAAATACACTCATATGCGAAAGAAGGGGCAGATTATTTAAAAGGTTTAGGATTTAACGATAGATTTTGTAAAATATGTGAGGAAGTAAATAGATACAGTAATAGTAATCCAAGAGAAAAAGAAAGTGATGTATTAGAGCTAGTAGACCAATTTGGTGGTATGCTTTTAGATAGACCTGAAAGATCAGGATTTGATCCGGCAGAGGCGCTAGTTGTGTTAGAACACAGAAATTTAAAGGATGAATTTAACAGATATTTATATTTATTTGATGATTTTATAGGTTTTATGCAAAAAATCGTAATAAACAAAATAGGAGCAGAAAATGCAATAGAGCATTTAGTAAAGTTATATAATGAAACAAATGGAATATTAAGTTATATTAGAAAAGTATGTTATGAATTTGAACCTGAAGTAGATAAAATAATTAATAAACAGCTAGAAAATATAACAAAAATTATGTTTGAACAACAAAAGAGAAATAGGTCATTATTTACAGAAGAAACCACAAAGAGGGCAATGGAACATCTGTTAAATAATAATGAAAATGTAAAAACAGTAAAAGCAGATAATTAATAAATAGGGAAGGAATAAAAAATGTACGAAATATTCGCAGATATGCATGTACACATAGGAAGAAGTGAAAAAGGAAAACCAATTAAAATAACAGCAGCAAAAAGTTTAAATTTTGCAAATATTGCAAAAGAATGTGCAGAAAAAAAAGGAATACAAGTAGTAGGAATAATAGATTGTGCATCTCCTTATGTTATAGAAGATATAGAAAATTTTCTTAAAACTGGTGAAGCTTATGAATTAGAAGATGGGGGAATTATTTATCAAGATAAAGTATGTATTCTACTTGGAAGTGAAGTAGAAACATCAGAAAAAGGAAGAAATGGAAAATGTGGAAGTGCCCACAATATATGTTTTTTCCCTCATTTACAAGATATAAAAGGATTTTCAAATGAACTTAGTAAACACCTAAAAAATATTACTCTAAGTACTCAAAGGTCAGATTTATCTGGATATGATTTAATAGATATGGTAGAAAAATACAATGGAATATTAATTCCAGCGCATGTATTTACACCACATAAAAGCTATTATGGAAATTGTACAGATAGATTAGAAAACATATTCAAAGAAAAATATAATAAAATATTTGCAATTGAACTTGGGCTTAGTTCTGATACTTATCTTGCAGACACAATATCAGAATTAGAAACAAAAACATTTTTAACAAATTCAGATGCTCATTCATTACCTAAAATTGCAAGAGAATACAACAAAATGCAAGTAGAAGATATTTCATTTAAAGAAATTGTTAAAGCTTTAAAAGGGGAAGATGGAAGAAAAATTATAGCAAATTATGGATTAGATCCAAAGCTTGGCAAATATCATAGAACATACTGTGATGATTGTGAAGAATCAATAGAAACAAAAGAACCTGTTGAAATCTGCCCTAAATGTGGTGGAAAAAACATAACATTTGGAGTTTTTGATAGAATAGAATTAATAAAAGATAAAAAAGAAACAAAAAGCCCTAAAAATAGGCCACCATATATATATCAAGTGCCTTTAGGATTTATTCCAGGAGTTGGTGGAAAGACTGTTGAAAAGTTATTAAATACTTTTGAAACAGAAATGAATATTTTGCATAAATTATCAGAAGATGATATAGAAGCGATTGTAGGAAAAAAAGTTGCATCAGCAATAGTAAATGCAAGAGAAGGCAAATTACAAGTACATTCAGGTGGTGGAGGCAACTACGGAAAAGTTGAAGTAAAAAAATAAATTAATAACATAAATAAAGTTCTAAAAATCTCTTTATCGAATACACATTATGTATAAGATAAGGAGATTTATTATGAGAAAAAATCAAAAGTTTAGAAATACAAAAGAAGCTATAAAAGAACATATAAGAAACAATAGAAAAGAATATCTAGTTGTTTGTTTACTATTTATAATTGGAATATTTTTAGGAGTACTTTTTGTAAATAAGATGCAACAAGAAGAATTGGAGCAAGGTAAAACTTATTTAAGTACATTTATTGAAAACTATAAAACAACAGAAAATACAAATAATATGGAGATTTTACAAAATAGTATTAAACAAAATATATTACTTGCTTTAATTATTTGGTTTTTTGGTACAACAGTAATTGGTATGCCTGTTGTTTTTGGAATGGTTATATATAGAGGTTTTTCTTTAGGATATACTATATCTTTATCAATTGTGACTTTAGGGTTTTCAAAAGGCTTAGCTTTTATATTAGTTAGCTTATTATTACAAAATATATTATTTATTCCTGCAATTTTAGCATTAGCTGTTAGTGGATTTAAACTATACAAATCTATTATTAAAGATAAAAGAAGAGAAAATATAAAACTTGAAATAATAAGACATACAATTTTTTCTGTTATTATGCTAGTGGTTTTAATTATTTCATCAATAATAGAAGCTTTTGTTTCAATGAAAGGATTAAAAATACTGGTTAAATACCTATAAAAACAGAGATTTTACAAAAAAATAAGAAAAAAATTAAAAAAAATCGAAAAATGTATTTACATTTTTTAAAATTTTTGATATAACATATATAGTTTATGTAAAGAACAAATTTTGGGTAGAGGTAGGGATTAAATATGGAAAGACAATTAAAGTTTTTTTTCAATTTTTTGGAGAATGATAAGAAATTATCAGATAACACATTACAATCATACAAAAGAGATTTAAAACAATTTAGACAATATTTAGAAGCAACAGGAGTTCATTACAATAGAGTTAAAGAAGAAGACATAAAAGAATACATTAAAGAAATGGAAGAAGAAGGAAAGAAGGCTTCTAGTATATCTAGAAGTATTGCATCAATTCGTTCTTTCTATCAATTTATAGTTAAAAACAAAAAGATGAGACAAGATCCAACTGCAAATATTCAATCACCAAAAATAGAAAAAAGAGTACCAAATGTACTTACTGCTCAAGAAGTAGAATTATTATTAGAGCAACCAAAAGATATTGACTTAAAAGGTATTAGAGATAAAGCAATGCTAGAATTTGCATATGCTACAGGTATGAGAGTAACTGAAATTATTTCTTTGAATATTGATGATGTAAATGTTGAAGAAGGATTTGTAAAATGCAAACATGGAACAAGAGAACGTACAATTCCTTTAGGAAACATGGCATTAAAAGCATTAAAAGAATATATCGATGATGCAAGAGATATTTTAATTAAAAAAGATGAAACAGCATTATTTGTTAATATAAATGGAACAAGATTAACAAGACAAGGTTTCTGGAAAATTATTAAATATTATAAAGAACAAGCAC
Source organism: uncultured Clostridia bacterium (assembly GCA_947594095.1). Next base: position 5,593 of record CANQEA010000057.1, read on the forward strand.
ACATAACTAAAGATATAACACCACATGTTTTAAGACATTCTTTTGCAACACACCTATTACAAAATGGTGCAGACTTAAAAGCAATCCAAACAATGCTTGGTCATTCAGATATTTCATCAACACAAGTATATATGCAATTCCAAGATGAAGCATTAAAGAATGTATATCAAAAAGCTCATCCAAGAGCATAGTTTGAAAAATAATTACCTAAAAAAACTCCTCAAATACTGAGGAGTCCTTTTTATATTTTAAGTATTTTATAAAATAATATACTAAGTAATGTAAAATTCAAAAGAGAAATTAATATTATTTTTATAATAATTGAAATTAGTGGAACAAGAGGAACTATTGTAAACCACCAATCAAGTAAAGTAAGACCTGCAATAAATAATGTGCTTAATATAATTGCAAGCAAAAGTCTAAATATAGAAAAAGGAAGTTTACTATTTTCGCTTTTTCTTGATTTAGCAAGTGTAAATAGTAGTATAATACCTGAAATACCTGTTGCAATAACACACAATGTAGAATATTCTGCACTAGAGATTACATTGTATAACCTTAATACAGAAAGAACAATTATATTTATTACAACAGTTAAGCCACAAGGGAGTGCACGTGAAAGTATATTTTTCATAAAGTTTCCATGAATTCTTTCTTTATTTGGTTCTAATGCAAGTATAAATGAAGGTATACCAATTGTAACTATGCTAATTAAACTTAATTGTATAGGTGCAAATGGATATGCAGTTCCAATAAATAAGAATAGAAAAGCAAGTATTGTTGAATATATAGTTTTTACTAAAAACAGTGAGGCAGAACGCTCAATATTATTTATTGTTCTTCGTCCTTCGGAAACTACTTTTGGCATAGAAGCAAAATTAGAATCTAATAAAATAAGTTGTGAAACAGATTTAGTTGCATCACTACCATTTGCCATAGCTATACTACAATCTGCTTTTTTCAATGCTAAAACATCATTTACTCCATCACCTGTCATTGCAACAGTTTTTCCCTTTTCTTGAAGTGCTAAAACAATTGCTTCTTTTTGAGTAGGAGAAACTCTACCAAATATAGTATATTTTGTTACAATATCTTGTATATTTTCTTTATCTGAAATAGTAGATAAATCAATATATTTATCATAATCTTTAATTCCGACTTGTTTTGCAATTTGAGAAACAGTAATTGGATTATCTCCAGATATTATCTTAATATCTACACCTTGATTTTCAAAATAAGCAAGTGTATTTGATGCTTCTTTTCTGATTTTATCAGAAATCAAAATTAAACCTATAACATCTAATGAATTTGGTAATTGCTTGTTTTCAAAATTTTCTGAAGAATGAGAAAGGACAAGTACTCTGTAATCTTTAGTATATGATTTTATTTGTTCTTCATAATTTGAAAAATTATTTTTTAACACAAATTCTGGAGCGCCTATTACATAACTTCCATTGTTTTCAAAATTAATTCCAGACCACTTTGTTTGAGAAGAAAAAGGAACTTGTGAATTTGATGTCCATTTTTCTTTAATTTCAGGATATTTGTTTCTAATTGCTTCTATTGTTGAGTTATTATCTTGAGAATATAAGCCTATATTTGCTAAAATATTTTCTATCTCTTTTTTATCTTTATTTATTGGTACAATATCTTTTACTTCCATTGTTCCTTCTGTTAAAGTGCCTGTTTTATCTAAGCAAAGAGTATCAACACGTGCAAGAGTTTCTATACAATAAAGTTCTTGAACTAATACTTTAGACCTAGATAATCTAATTACACTTACTGCTAAAACTGTGCTAGTTAGAAGTACTAAGCCTTCTGGTATCATAGCAATAACTGCTGCAACTGTTTTTTCAACTGCATGCTGAATAGTAATATCTGGAAGCTGAAGTTGACGGTAAAATAAAATTATGCCAAGTGGGATTATTATAAAACTCAAAAATTTAATTATCTTTTTTAAAGAAGTCATAATTTCTGAATTTACTTTTTTAATATATTTTGCACCACTTGATATTTTTGCTGTATAGTTATCTGAACCAATATGTTCTATTTGTGCAATACACTTTCCACTAACAATAAAACTACCAGATAAAATTTTATCTCCTTTATGTTTTGTAATTAAGTCTGGCTCACCTGTTATAAATGATTCATTTACTTGTACCTCGCCATCTAAGATAAGAGAATCAGCAGAAATTTGATTACCAGTATTTAATTCTACTATATCATCTAATACTAAATCATATATAGAAATTTCTTGATGTTTTCCGTTTCTAATTACTATTGCTTTACTACTTGCCATAATAGACAGTTTATCTATTATTCTTTTTGAATGTATTTCTTGAAAGGTACTAATTGCAGTATTAATAATTGCAATTAAAAGAAAAAACATGTTTTTATAAGAGCCAACTAAAAATAGGGCAATACCTAGAAATAAATTTAAAAAGTTGAATAATGTAAAAAAGTTATCTATTAAAATTCTCTTTATAGATTTTGTAGGAACAGATGTGTCGTTATTTACTAAATTGTTTGATTTTCTTTGTTCTACTTCATCATCAGTTAATCCTATGTTTATATCTATTATTTTTTCTTCATTCATTTGAGCTACTCCTTGTATATTTTGTTTTACTTCCTAATTATTATAATATAATAAAACAAATATATCAAGCATTTTTTAGTAACCATAAGTGGTAACAAATAATAAAAAAATGCAATATAATATATAAAAGAAATGGAGGGAATAAAATGATTAGACTATTAAGAAAAACATTTGCTGTATGTTTAATAGGCTTAGGATTAGGAATTTTATTGGTTTTATTGCTTCCAGTAACAGGCTGGTTATTCTTAATTGGAGTAATCGTAATTTGTGTTGGATTTATGTGGCTTGCATGTTAGAAAAGGAGGGATACATATGACAGTTGTTGTTAAAAAAGTTCCTAAATTTTTAAGGGGATTTGTAAAATTGATTTT
>CANQEA010000058.1 GCA_947594095.1 uncultured Clostridia bacterium
AAGTGATAAAAAAACAAGATGGATATACAAAAGAATTTGAACTGTTACATCAAGTAGTCAAAAAACAAGACGAGATGACAAAAGAATTTGAACTATTACATCAAGTAGCCAAAAAACAAGACGAAATGACAAAAGAATTTGAACTGTTACATCAAGTAGCCAAAAAGCAAGACGAAATGGCAAAAGATATTAAGCAGTTGTATAAAAATCAAGATAAAATGACAAAAGACATTGAGCAATTACGTAAAGAAATGCATGAACGTACAGATTTTATTCAAAAGGAACAAATGTATATAAAAGACGAATTAAGAAAGATAAGTCAAAGTGTTGCTGTAATTCAAGTAGAACATGGAGAAAAGTTATCAATCTTATTTGATGCATATACAGTTACTTCAGAGAAATTTGAAAATCATGAAAAAGAAATTAATTTTTGTAAAAACAAATTAGATCAACATGACAATGAATTATACTATTTAAAATTAAAAGCATAAAGAAATTTCTAAATTACTCAAAAAAAGGCGAACTTACAATTTTCTAAAAAGTAATTTTAAGAAAATCATAAGTTCGCAAATTTTATATTTAAAGTATTATATCCATTCTCCATATCTTTTAATATAGATTTTTTTAGCAAACATTGCAACAAAGCAATATAAAACAGGAACTCCCAAAATGATTGACATATATGGAATAGGAATAGGAACAAGTCCAATTGCATTACCTAGCCATGTAAATGGAACTACAATACCAATTATGCTTAGTAATATTGACGACAAATATACCATCTTGTGAGCGTTACTTTGTATAAATGGAATTTTAGCTGTTCTTATAATATGCATTCCAAGCAAGTTAGAAACAATGCTATAAGTAAACCATACTGTCTGGAAAAGTGCAGCATCTCTTAAATTAAACACAAACCATAAAAATATAAATACAATCATATCAAATATAGAACTAAGAGGTCCCATAAATAGCATAAACTGTTTTAAACTCTTAATATTAAACTTTCTAGGTTTTGCTAAATATTCTTTATCTACGTTATCAAATGGTAGTGTTAATTGACCAAAATCATACAATAATCCTTCAACAAGCAATTGAATAGGTGTTTCTGGTAAAAATGGTAAAGCAACACTTGCAATAATAACAGACATAACCTCTCCAAAGTTAAAGCTTGTTGCCATCTTAATATATTTCATTAAGTTGCCAAAGGTTTTTCTGCCTTCTGTTACACCATCTAATAGAACATGTAAATCTTTTTCTAATAAAATAATATCTGCAGATTCTTTCGCAATATCGACGGCTGTATCTACTGAAATACCAACATCTGAATTTGTAAGAGAAGGGGCATCATTTATTCCATCACCCATATACCCCACAACATTGCCATTTTCCTTAAGAAGTCTTACTATTCTTGCTTTTTGAATTGGAGAAAGTTTAACAAATATATTTGTATTTCTTAAAAGTCTTAAAATTGCAGTATCTGAAAGCTTTTCAAGCTCATTTCCTTCTATAATTCTTTTTGAATTAATTCCTACTTTTTTACAAATACATTTTGTAACTTCTAAGTTGTCACCAGTTAAAACAACAACCCTTATACCAGCTTTATTTAACTTTTCAATAGAAGACTTTGCACTTTCTTTAGGTGGATCTAAAAATCCAATAAACCCAAGAAGAATCATATTTTTCTCATGCTCAACGTGAAAATGTTCTATATCTTGAATATCATTTTTCTGACAAACTGCAATAACTCTTAAACCATCTTTATTCATATTTTTAGAAATCTGTTTAATATTCTCTTTAATTTCTTTTGTTATTGGAGAAACATTTCCTTGGTAATCCACCATAGAACATATTTGTAAAATTTCTTCAACAGCACCTTTTGTAATTAACTGTTTTTTTGTTCCATCAGTTACCACAACAGACAAACGTCTACGAGTAAAATCAAAAGGAATTTCATCAACTAATTTATATTTAGTTGTAAGTTCTTCCATACCATTTTTAAAAGCTCTGTTTACAACTGCCTCATCAATATTCCCACGAAGGCCAGTTTGAAAATAAGAATTTAAAAATGCATGTTTTAAAACTCTAAGATCTTCTTGACCATGTATATCCAAATACTTTTCAAGTACAATTTTATCTTCAGTTAATGTTCCTGTTTTGTCTGTACACAAAATATTCATTGCACCAAAATTTTGAATCGAATCTAATTTTTTTACTATAGTCTTCTTCTTTGACATTCTAACAGCACCTTTAGATAAACTAGAAGACAAAATAACAGGAAGCAAAAGTGGTGTAATACAAATTGCAATCGCAACTGCAAATGTAAATGCAGTAACAGCAGAATGTTTCCATGCATTTAAAATAAATACAATAGGTGTTAGTACTAACATGAAACGAATTAGAAGCTTACTAATATTTTCAACACCTTGTGTAAAAGATGATTTTGGTTTTCCTGTTGTGATAATATTTGCAACTTTACCAAAATAAGTACTATCAGCAGTTTTAATTACAACACCTTTTGCAGAACCACTAATAACATTTGTTCCCATAAAACAAATTGTATCCAAATCTGAAATATTATCTAATTCATCTATAGAAATCTCAGAATTAACATTTTTTCTAACAGCATCAGATTCACCGGTTAAAGAAGACTGACCAACATAAAGGTCTTTAGCTTCAATAATTCTTAAGTCAGCTGGAATCATACTACCAGCAGATAATACCACTACATCACCTAATACAATTTCTTTAATAGGAATCTGTATTTCTTTTCCATCTCTAATTACTGAGACACTTGTTGCAACTAGTTCTTTTAGCTTTTCAGCCGCTTTATTTGAGCGGAACTCTTCAAAAAATTCAAGAAGAGTACTTGCAGTAACAAGTACCAAAATAACAATTATATTTGCATAACTTGGAACTTCTGCCAAATATACATCTGTGTAAAATAAGATAAGGACAACTCCTAGTAAAATACAATTAAAAGGAGTAAATAAGCTTTCTTTTAAATAATGATACCATTTTTTTGGCTTAGCACCACGTATTTCATTAAGACCATATTTATGTAAGTTTTCAGAAGCCTCTTCGCTAGAAAGACCGAGACTCTTTTACATTATATTTTTGTAAAAACTCTTCTTTTGGAAGAATACACTCTTGACCGTACATTTTAGAAACATTAACATCTTCTTTGGTATTTACCATATAAAATCATCTCCATATTCATAATTATACCACTAATTTTTAAATTTGAAACAAAAAAAATAATTTTGTTGATTTTTTTATTGATTTATAGTAAAATATTTAAAGCAAAAGAAAGGGTGATTTAAATGCAAGATACGTATATTACAGAAAACATTAAATTTATTGGAGTAAATGACAAGGAAATTAGATTATTTGAAGGTCAATACCATGTGCCAAATGGTATGAGTTATAATTCGTATTTTATAAAAGACGATAAAAACGTAGTTCTAGATACAGTAGACAAAAGAGCAACAGGGGAATGGCTTAAAAATTTAGAAAAAGAATTAGCTGGAGAACAAATAGATTATTTAATAGTATCTCACTTAGAACCAGATCATGCATATAATATCGGAATTTTAGCAGAAAAGTATCCTGACATGAAAATTGTAGGAAATGCAATTACATTTAATATGTTACCAAACTTTTTTGAAATTGAAAACTTAGATGCAAGAAAAGTAGTAGTAAAAGAAGGAGATACATTAAATACTGGTAAACATACTCTTCAATTTTTCATGGCACCAATGGTACATTGGCCAGAAGTCATGGTTACTTATGAACAAAGTGAAAAAATATTATTTTCAGCAGATGGATTTGGAAAATTTGGAACAATAGATACAGACGAAGATTGGGCTTGTGAAGCACGTAGATACTATTTTGGAATAGTAGGAAAATATGGAAAACAAGTACAAGACTTGCTAAAAAAAGCAGCAACACTAGATATAAAAATGATATGCCCATTGCATGGACCAATTCTAAAAGAAAACTTAGGATATTATATAAATAAATATGATATTTGGAGCAGCTATAAACCAGAAGATGAGGGTATACTAATTGCATGCGCATCAATTCATGGAAATACATTAGATGCTGCACAAAAAATGAGAGAAATATGTGAACAAAAAAATGCAAAAAAAGTAGTTCTAACAGATTTAGTAAGAGATGATATGGCAGAAGCAATTGAAGACGCTTTTAGATATGATAAAATAATACTTATGTCATCAAGTTATAATGCAGGATTGTTTCCTCCAATGGAACACTTCCTAAGACATCTAGCAGAAAGAAGCTACCAAAATAGAAAAGTTGCAATTATTGAAAATGGTTCTTGGGCACCATCTAGTGGAAAAAAGATGAAAGAAATCTTGCAAGAAATGAAAGATGTTGATATAATAGGTGAGACAATTACAATCAAATCAACTATGAATGATAACAACATAGCTCAAATGGAAAAATTAGCAGATGAAATAATTAAAGCTTAGGGAGGTGAAGATATGAGCAAATATAAATGTACAATTTGTGGACATATTTATGATGAAGAAGTAGAAGGAATAAAATTTGAAGACTTACCAGATGATTGGACATGTCCAGTATGTGGTGTAGGAAAAGATTTATTTGAAAAAGTAGAAGAATAATAAAATGTCGCATAGGGGACGTTTCCTTATGCGACATTTATGTCGTAATTGGGACACATCTTTGTTATAAAGATATTAAATATGGTTATAATACAATAAAGAATTATATAACAAGATTAATTCATATTGGAAAGGGATGTAATTAAAATGGAAGTTTTAAAAATAACAGAAAGTAACTTTGAAGAAGAGGTTTTACAAAATCAAAAACAAACATTAGTTGATTTTTATGCAGATTGGTGTGGACCATGTCAAATGATGGCTCAGGTTATTGAAAAAATTGCAAAGGAAGTACCTGAAAATATACAAATTGGTAAAGTAAATGTAGATGAAAATCAAGAATTAGCTATAAAATATGATGTTGAAAGTATTCCAACACTTATTTTGTTTGAAGATGGAAAAGAAAAAAAGAGATTATTAGGAGTAAGAGACAAACAAGAAATTTTAGATGAAATGTTAAAATAAAAAATGTTGTAAATAATATTGACAGAACAATTTTTTAGAAATAAAATAAGAAAGATAAAGTTATTAAAAATACAAAGGCAATTAAGCCAGAAATGGAGGAGTTTATGTTAGTTACAACAAAGGAAATGTTCGAAAAATCAATGAAAGAAGGTTTCGCAATTGGTGCATTTAATGTAAATAATATGGAAATTATCCAAGCAATTGTAGATGCAGCTGCAGAAAGCAAATCTCCAGTTATATTGCAAGCATCATCTAGTGCAATTAAATATGCAAGAGTAAATTATCTAATGAAAATGGTAGAAGCAGCAGTAGAAGAACATCCAGAAGTTCCTATTGCAATACACTTAGACCATGGACCAGACTTTCAAACAGCAAAAATGTGTATAGATAGTGGATTTACATCTGTTATGTTTGATGGCTCAAAATACGATTTTGAAGAAAACGTTGCTTTGACTAAAGAAGTAGTAGATTATGCTCATAGTAAAGGTGTAGTTGTTGAAGCAGAACTTGGAAAATTAGCAGGAATTGAAGATGATGTTAATGTCGAAGCAAGTGATGCAATGTATACAGATCCAGACCAAGCAAAAGAATTTGTAGAAAGGACAGGATGTGACTCTTTAGCAATTGCAATTGGAACAAGTCATGGAGCATATAAATTTAAAGGAGAAGCAAAACTAAGATTTGATATTTTAAAAGAAATAAAAAATAAAATTCCAAATACACCAATCGTTTTACATGGAGCTTCAACAGTTATTCCAGAACTTGTGGAAACTTGCAATAAATATGGTGGAAATATACCAGGGGCAAAAGGTGTTCCAGACGAAATTTTACATGAAGCAAGTGCATCTGGAGTATCTAAAATAAATGTAGATACTGACTTAAGATTAGCAATGACGGCAGCAATTAGGAAAGTTTTTGCAGAAGACCCAAGCGCTTTTGACCCAAGAAAATACTTAACTCCTGCAAGAGAATTAATAAAAGAAACAGTTAAACACAAGATGATAGATGTGTTTGGTTCTAGTAACAAAATATAATTAGATAAATAGTAAGAAAGTGTAAAAAAACACTTTCTTTTTTTGCACTTCTATGTTAATATAATTTTATACAGATACCTAATCTATTAAACTCGGAGGGAAAAAGATGGATTTAAATAATAATACTTATAGAAAAGAGATGTACCAAGCATTATTAGAATTCTTTAAAGCAAATATGCGTATAAAAAACGAAATGGTGAATTTAAAGCCAACAGAAATAGACGACTATAACGAAGAATCTATAATAGAATATAAAGATAAACTATATAATTATTTTAAAGAAACAAAAAGAGAATTTAGTAAAATAGTACAAAAATTCAATTTAGGTTCAGAAGTACAAAACGCTATAGATATGTATTTTAATAAATTAGAAGAGCAGTTTTTAGATAGTAACAATAAACATGGTATATGTCAAGATTTATACATAAAACAAATATCAAATATGAATGAAAAGTTTATCGAGGATGTTAAAGATAAATGTTATGGATATAGCATAACAAGAGAGAATGATTTAACAGAGTTAATTAATAAAGCTAAAACTATAAATGAATTATTACATGTTATTCATTCATATATAGTAAATAATGATGAGATTTTACAAGCGATGCCAATTATAGCAACTAAAGAAAATGAAGATGGTTGTTCAATAACGTTATATGGAGAGACAACAGAAGCTTCTAGTAAATTATATGAAAACTTTCCATTAGATATGAATTGCGGAATTACTGATATAATTTCAATGAAAGATAAAATATTAATGATGGTAAGAGACAAAGGACATGCTTTAACTATAGAAGTAGATGACATAGACAAAGAAAGTGATAATTTAATTAAATACTTTTTGCCTAAAATTTGTAATATGGAAATGGTTAAAAAATTACCAGGAATAAACAAAATAACTAAAGCTGGAGCAACTGGTATGTTTATAAGTAAAAAAGAAAAATTAATAGAAACCTTATTTGGTTTTATAGAAAAAGTACCTACAGATGCGGATATGATAATAGATACATCTATACCAAAGATACTTTATAATGAACTTGGTGAAGAAGTATATAATAGAGAAGAAGACATTTTTAGTGAAAATGATGCTAAAGAAATTGCTATGGACGAAGGAGAAAGTGGAAGAAGAACAGGACAATTAACAAAATTAAAACAAAGTATAAAAAAAGCTATAGAAAATGTAAAAAAACCAAAAGATATGAATACAAGTAAACAAAATACAGAACAAGGAGATAATGATGATAGAGGAACAAGAGATTAGTAATATTGCTAAAGAAACACTAGCAATTTTAAAATTTTTTAGTAAAAGTTTTATATCTAAAATTCCAAAACATACTATAGATGAACTAGAGCAATTATCAAAAAATTCTAATATAATTGTTAATATTGATAAAAATAAAAGTCTGAGAGAACAACATATTCTTTCAGGAACAAAAGACATGATAGCGCTAATTTACTATAGTTATATTGCATCTGAGAGCGAAAAAGAAGAAATAGAAAAGATATGGAATAAAAATGAAAATTCGTACCAAGAAAAGATGAAACAACATAATTTAGATAATATATTTAGAAAGAAGACTACTACAAATGAGCAACAAAATAATGCTATGATAGAATATAAAAAAGAAACAGTATTTCAAAAAATTATAAATAAGATAAAGAAGTTACTACGAGTAGTATAACTATAATAATTTTATATTATGAATAATCAAAAGCTTAAATTACTTAAAAGTTCTAATCCCCCAATATAACGCAATTAAACAAAAACATCTGATATAGAATGGAAATATAAAATGTTGCAATACATAAGTTTTTATGTTAGTATTATACTGAAAAGAGGAATAAAATGAATAAAAATATTTTAATTATGGGAATTG
>CANQEA010000059.1 GCA_947594095.1 uncultured Clostridia bacterium
TTTTTTGTTTCATATTATCTATACTTAAACCATATATTGCAGGAAAACTTTTTGTCATCTTTATTACTTCTTCTTGAGTATATCCTAATTGTTGTATGTCTTCTATTTTTTGTTTCATATTCTCTATACTTAAACCATATATTGCAGGAGAATTTCTTGTCATCTTTATTACTTCTTCTTGAGTATATCCTAATTGTTGTATGTCTTCTATTTTTTGTTTCATATTTTCTATACTATAACCATATATTGCAGGAAAATTTTTTGTCATCTTTATTACTTCTTCTTGACTATAGCCTAATTGTTGTATGTCTTCTATTTTTTGTTTCATATTTTCTATACTATAGCTATATATTGCAGGAGAACTTTTTGTCATCTTTATTATTTCTTCTTGACTATATCCTAATTGTTTTATGTGTTCTATTTTTTGTTTCATATTCTCTATACTTAAACCATATATTGCAGGAAGACGTCTTGTCATCTTTATTACTTCTTCTTGACTATATCCTAATTGTTTTATGTGTTCTATTTTTTGTTTCATATTTTCTATACTATAGCTATATATTGCAGGAGAACTTTTTGTCATCTTTATTACTTCTTCTTGACTATATCCTAATTCTACTAAAAATGTATAATTTCTTTTAACATTCTTTATTAAAGTATCTGTTCTCATACTTGATATAGAATATGTATTTATTATTTCACTAATATCATATTCTGTATATCCTAAACTTTTTAACAACTTATTTAATTCTTCCATTATTTTTATCTCCCTATTATCATTTATAACATATATAAATAATTATATCATATTTTAATTTTTAATTAAAATTTTTTTATTTTATTAATTATTTTTGTAATAAAATTTTCTTTGCACACTATCATTTTCTTATTTGAAAAATTAGTATATTCTTTATTGATTTCAATTTTATTAATGTTGTTTTTCATCTGGCAATTCTTCTATATATAAATTATTATTCATACCAATAGTAGTAATCTTTGTTTTGTCATAATATGTTTTTGCTTTGATATAAGCATTTTCAATAGCATTTTTTCCTGTTTCTTCTGGCTTTAGATTTATTCCTAAATCTTTGATGGTTAATACTTCTATATTATTTTCTTTTAGTTTTTCTACATATTTTTGCTGGATTTGTCGTTGCAAACAACACTTTCATTTTACTTAACCTTCTTAGAAGCATTTCTGCTCCATAACCATACATAATGGAAATTTCTTTTTATTTTTTTATAGAGATAACTATATTTCACTTTTATAAATCTTTATAAAATAAATCCCCATATCCACCTTCATTTTTTTCGACTTTTTGCTTATATATAAAACCTAACTTTTTATAAAAATCTGGTGCTTGATCTGTCCAAACATATATTTTTTTAAATCCTTTTTCCTTTAATATTTTTTCTCCATATTGCAATAATAATTTTCCATATCCACATCCTCTATATTTTTCTAAAATCATTACATCTGATAACCATGGATATATTTCAGGATATTTTTTTAAATTCTCGATTTTAAAGACACAAAAACCTATAATATTATCACTATCATCAGTCAGTGCAATTCCAAAAGGTAAATCATTTGTTGTATATAATTGTGAAAATTTATATATAGTATTTTCTTTTACCATTTTAGGATTAAATTTTACCCAATGTGAATAATGAACATCTACTATTAGGTTAATTTCATCCTCTGTTAATTCACTAAATTTTTTTATTTTCATTTTAACCTCTTATAAATTTTCTAGGTACTCTTGCTCCAATTGTACTTAATATTTCATAATTTATCGTGTTGCATTTTTCGGCTAATTGTTCTAATGTAATATTTTCATTATCCCAAATTATAACTTCTTCTCCTACTTGTACATCATCTATTTCTGTAACGTCAGCCATAAAACTATCCATACAAACTTTTCCAATTATTGGTGCTTTTTTCCCTTTTATAAGAACTTGCCAATCATTAGAGAAGTCTCTTCTAAATCCATCCGCATATCCTATTGGAACTGTGGCAATTTTAGTATTTTTAGTTGTAATGTAGCTTCTACCATAACCAATACTTGTACCCTCTGGCACTTCCTTTAGAAAAGTTATTTTTGCTTTTAATTTAGCAATAGGTTTTAAGTCAATTTTTTTAAATGTGTCTTCTTCTCCTGCATATCCATATAAAATAATTCCTGGTCTTACTAAATTGAACCTTGCTTTAGGATAATTTAATAAAGCATTTGATGCTGCTGCATGTATATATTTTATTTCCCCCAATATTTCTTTAGCTTTTTGTACAGCAACATTAAACGAATTTAATTGTTTTCTCGAATATTCATCATCTATATCAACAGAAGATAAATGAGTATAAATTCCTTCAACTTTAATGTTAGGAGCTAAACTTTGTAAATATTTTTCAATTTTATATGGATGTACTCCAGTTCTCCCCATTCCTGTTCCTACTTCTACATGAACGGTTATGTTTTTATGTGTTTCAGCTAATCTTTCTGCAAATCCATATGAACTAATTCCTACTACAATATTATATTTAATTATTTTTTCTATTTCACTATCATAAGGTTGATTCAATACAAAAATTTCTTTTTCATAACCTAATTCTCTTAAATAAACACCTTCATCAACATTTGCCACAGCAACTATATCAAATTGATTTATAACATCTAATCTTTTATTAATATAAGTTCCATATCCACTTGCCTTTATTACTGGCATTAATTTAACATTTTCCCCAACTTTATTTTTTATTTGTTCTATATTGAATTGTAAATTATCTAAATTAATTTCCAAATATACAGGCCTCGTTATTTCCATTTCAAACTTCCTCCTTTTTAGAGTATATCATATCATACTTTATACTATCAAGTACTTATCATAAATAAATTTTTCTTCTGATCTTTTTACTGTATTTTGTACTGCATCTCCATAACCAGTTAATGCCGCAAAAGGTGCAAATTGTGCAGCACGCTGTTTCATGCTTAATCTAGGATGTTTTTTAGATACATGATGTGGCATATTTATAATATCATCATATTTACCCATAAAAGTTACCTCCTTTATTCTTTATGCCCACCTATTTGAGCATTTCTTTCAATAGTAGTTCCTGCTTTTTCAAGATTCATCCCTTTTAAAATAGAATTTTTTCCATATTTTTTCTTTATATCTATAATTGTATGCTGTAAATTATTTTCTTTTCTTATATTTTGTTTTTCTTGTTCCATTTTTTCATAATCTATAAATAAACTTAATTGTTCGTTTGTTTTATTTTCATATATTAAACTTTCGTTTACAACATTATTTGCAACTACATTTATTCTTCTGACTAATAGATCCTTATTTATAATTTTCTCATAAAGTTCTTCTATTGCTTCCATAATTATTTTAGTAGAAGATGTTTTGTTTTTTAAATTAATGGTTCCATGTGCGTGTTTTGGTATTTTTCTTCCATAACGGTCTGTAGTTATTTCTCCTTTATATATTTTTTTTATTTCTGGATTTGTCAAATTTTCTATATCGTATCCTATTGTTAAAACAAGTTGGTCTGTAACTAAATGTTTATCAACTAAATCTAAAACAAGTAAATCTGTCATTTCTTTTACTATTAATTTAGTTTTCTCATAATCATATGGCTGATGTAACACTTGGCCTGAGCTTAAACTATTTGTTTCAGGTTTGAAGCTTTTTACATCTTTCATTGTACAAGGCTCATATCCCCAACTATGGTCTATTAATAATTCTGCATTTATACCAAATAATTTATAAAGCAATTCTTCATTTTCAATTGAACATCTTGCAACATCTCCCATAGTATATATGTCATTTTCTTGGAGTTTTTTAGCATATCCCTTCCCTACTCTCCAAAAATCTGTAATAGGTTTATGATCCCACAATAATTTTCTATATGTCATCTCATCAAGCTCTGCAATTCTTACTCCATTTTTATCTGCTTTTACATGTTTTGCACCTATATCCATTGCAATTTTAGCTAAGTACATATTAGTTCCAATACCACCAGTTGCAGTTATACCAGTTGTATTAAATACATCATTTATCATTTTAGTTAGCATTTGTCTAGGAGTAAGTTTTTTAAGCTTTAAATAATTTGTTATATCAATAAAAACTTCATCAATAGAATATAGATAAATATCATTTGGAGAAACATATTTTAAATATATATTATAAATAAGTGTGCTATACTCCATATATAGTGCCATTCTAGGAGGTGCAGAAATAAAATCTAGTTTTAAATTAGGGTTATTTTTAAGCTCTGTATCATTATAAGATGAACCTATAAATTCATGATTTTTAGCTTTGAATTTCCTTTTATAATTAATTTCATTTACCTTTTGAATTACTTCAAATAATCTAGCTCTTCCAGGTATACCATATGCTTTTAAAGATGGTGTAACTGCCAAACAAATTGTTTTTTCTGTTCTTGATTTATCTGCAACAACTAAATTTGTTTTTAAAGGATCTAGATTTCTCTCTTTACATTCAACAGATGCATAAAAACTTTTTAAATCTATACAACAATATATACTCATCTTATCACTTCCATTTTATTTTTTATATAATAAATTATATCTATGAATAAAAGCATTTACATTATTAATTTGAAAGAATTAATAATGTTATAATTAATTAATTGTAACACTATTAAAATTATATCATTTTTATTTTAATTTGTAAACACTTGTTTGCATGTTTTTAAAAAAGAATTTCAAAAAATATTTTCATTTTTGACATTTTAGTATATAATGTTATCAGAAAGGACCTGATTTTATGATTAAAAGAGAAGAAAACCCTGATTTTTTAAATTCGTTTTTAGATTATTCTTCAACTATACTAAACAAATCTCAAAATAGTATAAAAGAATATAATTATGATTTATGTATGTTTTTACGTTTTATTAAACTACACTTTAAAATGATTAAAGATGATGAAGAATTTGAAAATATTAAAATAAATGATTTAACAATTAATGATTTAGAAAAAATTAAACTTGATGATATACACGCTTTTCTTGCTTACTTAACTAATAACTATCATAGTAAGCCAGCAACTAGAGCAAGAAAAACTTCTACAATACGAATATTTTTCAAATACTTATGTCAAGAGGCAAATGTTCTTAAAATAAATCCTGCTCAAAATTTAAAGAATCCAAAATTAGATAAAAGATTACCAAAATATTTATCTTTAGATGATAGTAAAAAACTCTTAAATGTAGCTTCTAATGAAGATAATCGCAACTCTGAAAGAGATAATGCAATTATTACACTATTTTTAAATTGTGGTATGCGTCTATCTGAATTAGTTAGTATTAATATTAAAGATATTGATTTTTCAGAATGTAAATTAAATGTAATTGGTAAAGGAAATAAAGAAAGAACTATATATTTAAACAAAGCTTGTATGAAAGCAATATCAGAATATTTACAAGTACGACCAAAAAATGGTGTAAAAAAAGATAAAAAGAATTCTGATAAAGCCTTATTTTTAAGTGAAAGGCGTGAAAGAATTAGTAATAGAACAGTTCAATATATAGTAGAAAAAGAAATAAGACAAGCAGGGCTTGACCCTAGAAAATATTCTGTACATAAATTACGCCATACTGCTGCAACTTTAATGTATCAATATGGTAAGGTAGATATTAGGGCACTTCAAGAATTATTAGGTCATGAAAGTATATCTACTACTGAAATATATACACATGTTAGTAATGAACAGATACGAAATGCAGTTGATAGAAATCCACTAGCAGATATTTAAAAGGAAAGTTTAAATACTTTTCTTTTTTTAATGTAAAAGCATTTCAAAAATTTACATAATTTCATATTATATTATAGATGTAATATGAAAGGAGGAATGATTTAATTTTGGATGTAAAAGGAAAAAAAATAGGATTTGTACTTACTGGCTCATTTTGTACATTTCATCGTGTAATACCTAAAATAAAAGAACTAGTCAAAAAAGAAGCTGATATTATTCCTATTATGTCTTTTCATAGCTACCATTTAGATACAAAATTTGGCAAAGCAAAGGATTTTATTGATGAAATAGAAAATATAACTGGAAAAGAAATAATTCATACAATTGTAGATAGTGAACCTATTGGTCCTAAAAAGATGACAGACATAATGGTTATTGCTCCCTGTTCAGGAAATACAATGGCTAAATTAGCCCATGATATAATTGATACACCAGCTACAATGTCAGCTAAATCACATCTTAGAAATGACTTACCATTAGTTATAGCCCCTTCTACAAATAATGGATTAGGTGCTAACTTAGAAAATATTGGAAGATTAATAAATAGAAGAAATTATTATTTTGTTCCGTTTGGTCAAGATAACCCAATTACTAAGCCACGTTCTATTGTATTTGACCCAGAATATTTAATTAAAACTATAGAATATGCTTTAGATGGAGAACAAATTTCGCCTATTTTATTATAAATTTATTTAGAAGCGGGTTATATCCGCTTCTTGTTCTGTTTATTTGTTCTATATATTTCACAAAACAAATAAAATTAATTGGTGATATTTTTGAGAAAAGCAAAAAAATTTCTAATTAATGGAACAATACTTACAATTACATCTTTAATTATGAGAGGCGCTTCTGTTATATTTAATGTTTATATATCAAATAAAATTGGTTCAGAATCTGTTGGTGTATTTAGTTTAGTAATGTCTGTTTACTTATTTTTTGTTACACTTTCTACTTCTGGGTTAAGTATTGCAGTTACATGTATCTTATCAGAAGAATTTGAAATTGGAAATAAAGAAAAAGTAGTAAAAACAATTAGGACTTCCCTACTTTTAAGTTTAATTTTAAGCATTGTCTCTCGGAGTTTTGTTAAAAACATTTTCTCATTTTATTGTAAATGTATGTTTACATGAAAGAGTATCTAATAGAATTTTAAACTATATTGCAATCGGGTTACCTTTTATTGCAATGTCATCATGTCTAAATAGTTATTTTACTGCAGTTAGAAAAGCCTATAAAACAGCAATAACACAAGTATTTGAATTAAGTATAAAAATAGTTGTTACAGTTGTTTTATTAACAAATTCTATTTCACGTGGAGTTGAAGCAATTTGTATATCACTTATATTAGCAGATGTAATATCAGAAATTGCATCTTTTAGTTTAATTTATATATTTTATATTATTGATAGAAATAAAAGAAAATTACCAAAGATAAATTCTTTTGGTAACTTTAAAAAAATTATTAAATTAGCATTTCCTGTAGGAATTACTTCTTATGTTAGATCTTTTTTATCTACTATAAAACAATTCTTGATTCCATTAAGATTAGAATTATCTGGTCTTTCTTGTTCACTTGCTATTTCTTACTATGGAACAATTAATGGAATGGCACTCCCTATTTTAATGTTTCCAAACGTTTTTATAGGTTCTTTTAGCGGTTTACTTGTTCCGGAATTTTCTAGTTATTTAGCAAAAAATAATAAAACTTCTATTTATTTTATTGCAAACAAAATATTTTACTTAACAAGCATGTTTTCTGTTTTAATAAGTAGTATTTTTATTTTATTTTCTAATGAGATAAGCTATTTTGTATATCAAAATATTGAAGTTGGTAAATGGCTTAAAATACTTGCACCATTAATATTTTTTATGTATATGGATAATGTAATAGATGGTGTTCTAAAAGGCCTTAATAAACAATTTTGGGTTATGTGTGCAAATATAATAGATTTGGTATCTACTATTCTATTTATTTATTTTTTATTACCTATACTTGGAATTACAGGTTATATAATTACCTTTTTTATTAGTGAGTTATTAAATTTTACAATTAGTTTTTATCAGCTATATAAAGTAACTAATTTAAAATTTGATATATTAAATTGGATTATAAAGCCATTACTTTCAAGTATAATTTCCATGTTCTTATTACA
>CANQEA010000060.1 GCA_947594095.1 uncultured Clostridia bacterium
AAATATGAAAAAATTTGAAGAAGTTAATAATGATATTTTAAAAGATTTATTTGAAATTAGAGAAGAAACTCTTGGTAGCAATTTAAGTGATGAAGATAAAAGACATGAAATTTTAATAGACGAAATTTCAGAAAAAATTTTAAACAATGTTTCAGGGCATAGTATAGAATATGTTAAAAAGCAATTAGATTTACTTGATGACAATTTACTTGATTATATTTGCTATTGGAATGAGAAGTATTATAAGAGTGGATTTGTGGATGGGATGAAGATGATTTTAAACTGTTTAAGAGAATAAAAAAGTGAGCAAAATTAATTGCTCACTTAGTTAATCTAAATCAGGAACATTTCTATCCAAACATTTTGCATTTGTATGAGCTAATACTCTTCATATAGCAGTTAGACACATACCACATTCTTTTATATTTGTATCCCGTTAATCTTTCACTTTTACAATATTTTATAATTTTTGTTATATTCTATAAAATACCTAGTTATTCCAGTAACAATTGTTGTTGGAAATTCTATTATTGCTACAATTATAGTACTATCCATATTATTTTTCTCATTATCTTTAATTTTTTATTCTAAAATTTTTGATAGTTCTGCAAATTTTTTGAATATATTTACTTCTTTTTCTAAGTTTGTAGGATTTTCGTTATAATATTCAAAGCAAGTATTATTATCAATAGTATGATATAAAGAAGTAAAAATCCAAAAAGTGTTATCTAATAATCTGTTCTTAATTTTTCTACAATTTCCTATAGTTGATACTAAAGAATTTTCATCTACTCCAATATTTTTTTCTGATTCTTTCAAAAATTCCTCTACTTCTTTTCCAATTTTTTCTGCTAATCCAGAATATGTAGCTTTATTAATTTCAGGAATCCAATATAAACTACGGCCATATTTTTTATAACTAAAAAATATAAACATTATTTCTGAACAAAGTAAAGCTGGATTTAGTTGTTTTCCATCATATACTATATCATGTATTGTTTTAGCTCTATTTAGAAGTTTTTCTTGCGTTCGTATATCTATTCCATTAGCTATTATCGAAAAAAGTTTTTTAAAAAAATCATTGTCTAATTTATTCATTGGAGAAAATTCACCAAAATATGAGGAATACTTACCCTGAAAATCCTCATTTATAGTTCCTTCATCCAAAACTAATGAAAAACTTATAAATTTTTTCAAATACTTATCTATATCTATTTCTTTACCATAAATTTGTTGAATAGAATGCTCTAATTGTTTTTTATCAATAG
This sequence comes from uncultured Clostridia bacterium, assembly GCA_947594095.1. The sequence goes on from CANQEA010000060.1 coordinate 1,269, forward strand.
ATATAATAACAATTATATTATCTATTCCTTCGAATAAATGGTGTAATCTCTCCAATACTTTTATAGCATAAGATGGTAAGCATCTATCCAATTCATCCACTATCAAAATAATATTTTTTTCTTTTGAAATTTCTGCCAATTTATCTCTTGTGGATGTTAATGTTTTTTTAAATAAAAACATTTTATCGAAATTATTATTTTTCTCTTCCTTTTCTTCTGCATTTTCCTTAATATCTTTAACTAACTCAACTAAATTAATACCTATTTTATTTTTAGAGAACTCTCCAGCTATTTCTCCGAACTTTTTCCTTAACTTTTTGCCAAGAGGATTCCATAAAATTTTCTGCTTTTTGGGAAAATAATCTTTCTTCTTCTACAATTTTATCTAACATTGAAGATACAATTGCAATAGATGGTTCTTCATAATAGTCATATTTCCAACAATTATAATTAAATACAAAGTATTTATCATCGTTTGTCTCTTCTGACTGTATTAAACTAATTTGCTTTTCAAACATATTCAGAACATAAGTTTTTCCAATTCCCCATTTTCCATCGATAGAAAAACAACATCCCATTTTATTCTTGGAAATACATTCTACTATTTTTATTAAATTATCTACATATTCTTGTCTGTTCAGAATATCTTGTTTTTCTTCCATATTTCTCCTCATTTTATAATAAACTAAGATTTAAATTTTTATTAAAGACTTATATATTTTATTATATTTTTTTTGACTTATAAGCCATATATGTTAATAATGCTAAAACAGTTCTTTCGGATTCTCTTTCACTTAATTTCATTGCATTATCAATCATTTCAACTCCACTATGAAATGCCTTTAATTCTTTTTCGTTTAAATCATATTTTGCCAATTCTCGTTTTAATTCTTCATCTAGTAAGTCCATATATTCACTCCTTATTTGCTTTTTCTTTATTTCCTTATTTCTTTTAATTTTTTATATTATATGTATTTTAACTTCCTTAATATCTTTTTACTCTTCCATTACAATCTTTTCGTTTATTACATCTTCTATTTGAAATAATAATAACTGATTATTTTCAATAGCTAATGAAAAATGAATTTACTTTATTCTTATTTTCATTTTGTACCTTCAAAAATTTAAAGTTATTATATCATATAAATCAAACATTAAAAATACTGATAATATTAACATTATGAATTTTTAAATTTATTTATTTTAAAAAAATATTATTCCTATGAAATCTTATAAAATCAATATTATCATCATTTACATTTACTTTCATATCATCTCTAACATTTAATAATAATCTATCTATTTCTTTCAATTTATATGAAATCAAAATATTTCCATTATCGTCAAATGAAATTAATCCAATATCAAAAACTTTATCATGATTTGGACACAATAAAAAACCGTTAAAAGAACTTAATTTTTCAGTATCGTTACTTTGTGCCCAAGGTTTTATATGACTAGCAATTAACAAATTTTCATTGCTCATACCGCATAAGCAACATGAATCAAATCTTTTCAATAATTGTTTTCTAAAAATATTTTGATTTTCCCTTATCTTTACTAATGCTTCTTTTTCTTTTCCATTTAATTCTTTTGAAAAATTAGATATTTCTTCAATATTAATTTTTAAATTATTATTATAATTTTCTATATATTTTAATACTTGGATATTGGTTTCTTCATTACCATACCATACATTAGATTCTCCCATGCCTATAATTTTTTCAGTTCTTCTATCAGGAAGTACCAGTGTAACTGAGTTACTATAAACTTGATATTCATTATAATTTGAATAATCTGATTTTATTCTGTTATCAATTATTTTTTGAGGAATATATTGAATTTTTTTAAAGACTTTTGCACTTTCGTACCATCCAACTATACACTTTCCAATTTTTTCTTTTGTAGCTACCCATACAACTAGTACATCATCAATAAATTCAGCATCATCATTTATTTGACTATCAATTCTTTTCAAATTTATAGTATTAGATTTTGATTGAACATATCCATAATATACACCCTCATTGTTTTGAAAATTATATATTTCGTGACCTACATTATTTTTATTATATGAACCACCATTAGTTATAGTATCGTTTAATATTCCATTATAACTTTCCATATAACCAACTCTACAATAAAGTATTCTTTGTTTGTTTGAACAACCAATCTCATTAAAACTCTTCTCTATATAACTTACTAATCTTTCTGATATTTTAACTGGACCTTGTGGTACTCCATTTAATCCATTATTCAATAAATTATTCAAATTTAAACTTTCGCTATTAGTTTGAACTAATAATTCTAATCTTGAAAAGAAACTATTTTTTCCACTTTCATAATCTTGTTGGTCTTTCCAAAATTCTCTATCATCTTTACATTCACTAAAACTCATATTAATTTTTATTACTTTACATTTATATAATATCTTTTTTATTGGCAATGCACAATAAATATATACAATATCTCCAATTTCATATTTTACATTTTGTTTCCAATCTATAAAACCCCACTTTTTAAAAGCTTCCTCATGATTATATTTTTTTCCATTAGCAGGTATTATCCAATTCATTTTATAATTCTCCTTTAATATCATTCACTAAAATATAAAATCTTTATTTATAAATCGATACTTGAATCAACTCTAATTAATTCTTTGTTTATAAATCTAAATTTTTCTCCATCTGTTAAGTTATTCCATTTTATTAAAAAAGATTCTTTGTCACTTTTGATAATTTCTTGTGCTAAACTTTGAACTTTACTCTTAATTTTACCTTCCAATATTTTTCCATCTAAGCTAATAACTACTTCGTCTCCTTGATATTTCACATGTATATGAGGCAATTTGTGTTTTCCTTTTTCTCTTGAATGCATATAAAACTCCATTCCATTTAATTCAAGTAATCGTCCACCTATTTCCATAAAAAACGAGAAAAACACTTCAATTTCATTAAAATGAAACAACTTAACTACCGTTTCAAATTTTGAATTAAGATCATATATGTATAAAAAATTTTTTCTGTTTAAAATTCTATATCTAGAACGAATCTTTCTTTTATAATTCATTTCTTTATAATCTAATTGCTCAAAATTAATTATAATATCGAAAAAAATACTATTTAAATATTTAAAAAAGTCAAATAATGTAGTTTTACTATCATATTCAAAGAATATGTCACTTGATAATATTTCTTGCTGTTTACTATTTAATTGAGGTATATAATGTTTCCAATATTCATTCACTTTTACTTTTATTTGGTTCATATTTTATATTCCTATTGCTTAATTTTTTCAAATTATTCTAACTAAAATTTTGACATATAAACTATATCACATTTTTCGCGATTTTTCTACATATTCTTGCTCTTTTTTATAATTTCTTATATAATATGGATGGAGGAATATGGATTATGAAAGATTTACCTTATGAAAAAAGTTCAAAAGAATCAATTGAAGAATATGCTCTTAAATTAAAAGAAAAAACATTTAAAGATGTTTTAATAAATGACCCTAACATTACTGATGAAGATAAAGCTCTTTTATTTGAATATTATAACAATCCTAAATCTAAAGGTTCTCTTGGACAGTTAATAGAAAAACACTATTTCTTTTATGATATTAATAGTAAATCAGAAGCTGATTTTAATGAAGCTGGTGTTGAATTAAAAGTTACACCATATACAATAAAATCTAACGGAGATTTGAGAGCAAAAGAAAGACTTGTTCTTTCAATTATTAACTATGAAAAAGATTATGAAGAAGAAAACTTTTTAAAAAGTCATGTTTATGAAAAATGTGCTTTAATGCTTTTAATTTATTATTTGTACGAACCTAATAAAGAACGATTAGATTATCTAATAAATTACATTAAATTATTTCAATTTCCAGAGGAAGATTTAGAAATAATAAAAAATGATTATAAAACAATTATCAATAAAATAAAAAATGGAAAAGCTGAAGAAATATCTGAAAGTGATACAAACTATTTAGGTGCTTGCACAAAAGGAGCTAATTCTAGTTCATTAAGGAAGCAACCTTTTAGTGAAGAAAAAGCAATGCAAAGGGCTTTTTGCTTAAAAAATTCTTATATGTCTTATATTCTTAATCATTATATTGTAAACAAAACCAAAGAATATGAATCTGTTATAAAAGATTCAAGTATTTTAAAAGAGCAAACTTTAGAACAATACATAATTAGTAAGCTTAAACCTTATTATAATCAAGATATTGAATTATTAAAATATAAATTTAATATTCCTTATCAAGTTACTAATAAATCATTTACTTATTTGTTAGCTAAAGGCATGCTAGAAGTAGTTAATGAAAAAATTGAAGAATTTGAAAAAGCTAATATAAAAATAAAGGCTATTAGATTAAGACCAGACGGCATGCCAAAAGAATCTATGTCATTTCCTACTTTTAAATATACAGAAATCATACAAGAAAATTGGTTAGACTCCGAACTTTATGAAACTTTTTCAACTACAAAGTATTTATTTATGATATATCAATATACAGATGAAAATACATTAGTTTTTAAAAATGCAATGTTTTGGAACGTGCCAGAAAAAGATTTAAATAATGAAATAAAAAGAGTGTGGGAAAATACTGTTGAAAAAATTAAAAATAATGAATATGATAATCTACCTAAAATATCTGAAAGTCCTATTTTACATGTTAGACCACATGGACAAAATTCAAAAGATGTATATCCAACACCTGACGGAAAATATGCAACAAAAAAGTGTTTTTGGTTAAATGCAAATTACATAAAGAAACAAATAGAAGAAAGCGAAGATTAATCTTCGCTTTCAAATATTTTGTTCAAACTATTTCCCATTTTTTCTATTAAACCTACTACTAAAGCATTTCCCATACAAAAATATCTAAATTTTTCAGGCATTCCAGTGTTTGTCCAATTATCTGGAAATCCATTTATTCTTTCAGTTTCAACTGGAGTTAATATTCTATAGCATTTACTTTTTGGATCTTCAATAACATGTGTACTTCTATTTAAACTTCCTTCACTAGTCAACATAGTTCTAGCTGGCTTATCTAGTCCGTCTGGAAATGCTATCGCACCTTCTCTAAAATGATATTCATGTGGTGTTCCAGCTTTTCTTATTATATCTTTAGATCCCTTTAAATAATTCCATTTTTCTAAATTTTCTCCTAAATTGTACTTTTCATCAACTCCATTGAATTCTATAATTTTACTTAATGTTTTAGCAGAAATTATTTTTGGAGTTATTTCTGTAGTATATATTTTTCCGCTCTCTCATTATTCCTGAATTTTTAAAATCAAATTTAAAATTATCAGAAACATCTATTAAATTTTCATATTTAAAATCAATTTCTTTTGCATCAATACTCGTATCTATTGGAAATTCTTTAATAAAAAAACCATTCTTTTGAATTATATTCTCTAAAGAGTTATTTTTTATATTATTATAGTAATTTGTATCATTTTTACAAGCAAATATAAATATTCTTCTTCTTCGTTGTGCAAAACCATAATCAGCTGCATTAATAACTCTCCATTCAACAGTATATCCTAAATCATTAAAACAAGCTAATATTACTCCAAAATCTCTTCCTCTTTGGCTTGATGGTGATTTTAATAATCTGTCTACATTTTCTAATAATACAAATTTAGGATTTTTAGCTTCTAATGTATCTCTAATTTGCCACCATAATACACCTTTTTTTCCTTCCATTCCTTTTGCACCTGTTCTAGCAACTGAATAATCTTGACAAGGAAAGCCTCCAACTAATAAATTATGATTAGGTATAGTTTTTTTATCTACTAAAGATATATCTTCATTTACATATTTACTTTCATTACCAAAATGATTTACATAGCAATCAAAAGCATATTGATTTTTCTTACCAGGTTCCCATTGATTAGCCCATACTGTATTCCAATTTGAGTCAGCTTTTTCTAAACCGACTCTAAATCCTCCAACTCCAGCAAAAAGTTCACATACTGTTTTTTCCATTTTGCACATCCTTTCTACAGTTGTTATTGCATACTCTTTTTATATTCTGAAAAAATCTTTTTTTAAGTATATAACATTTTTTAAAAAAGATCAACATTTATTTTAAATTTTTTGACTTTTCTATTGATTTTTTATTACTCAAAATATACAATATAATAAATTATATATATTTTTTTGGAAATACGCTCTGTTAATCCGTTTTAACGGCTACGATTTATTTGTGGTCTAGGATTAATGGAGCTTTTTTTGCGTAAATTTTACAAAAGATATCATATCACACTTTAAGCAATTTTAAAAGCGAACATCAGCATTTTTTTATTTTAATTTAACTAATTCACTCCATAAGTCAATAACTATGGAGTCAATTACTTCAATTTTATGATATTTATACTATACAATATTTTATTTCTATTAAGTCAAACACCTTTGTTTTCTATATTTGAGCAATTCTAAAATTTTTCTTGTGTAATTTCTTGTGTAGTTTCTTGTGTAGTCAAAAAAATTAAATGTCCCCTTTTTCGATTCTGAAGTGTTATTTACTATTGAAA
>CANQEA010000061.1 GCA_947594095.1 uncultured Clostridia bacterium
AAATATCCTATTAAGTAACCTAATAGTATTTTTATAAACATTGTATCTTCTCCTTAATCTTCTAGTCTTTCTATGTCTAAGCTTTCAATTTTTCCACTGACCTTAATATCATCATTTGTCATGTTTTCTAAGTTTAAATTATATCCATTTATATTTATGATTCCTATATGTGTGTTTATTCTTACAAAAAATTCTTCATATTCTAATACCCCTTTAAAATTTTCAATTATAATTTCATTAAATCCTGTAATAGTCAGTTTCGGTATATTGGAACACACTTCTTGTGGCAGTTCTAACATTCTATCAAACCTACTATACTTCTTTTTTTTCAATATTCATCACTTCCTATTTTTCAAATTCTTCTAATGATTTAAATTCATATCCCATATTTTTGGCATCTTTAATAATAGAGTCTAAAATATTAGTATTTGTTTTTGAATTTCCATGTAACAACATTATTTCTCCATTATGAAGATTACTAAGTATTTTTTCTTTTGCCTTTGCTTCATCCGGTTGTTTATCCTCATTCCAATCTTCATATGCAAAAGACCACATAACTGTTTTATATCCTAGTGTGTTTGTATATTTTATTGTCCTTTCGCTAAATTCTCCTTTTGGGGGCCTTATAAATTTCATCTCATAATTAAATTTGTTTTTAACTGCTATGTGCAGATCCATAACCTCTTTTTCAATTTGTTCATCAGTTAGACTTGGCATAGATTTATGATTTACAGTGTGATTAGAAACTGTGCATCCTTGCTCTATCATCTGTTTTACAAGCTCTTCTTGAGTATTTACATAGTGAGCTGTTAGGAAAAATGCTGCTTTTACATCATTGTTTTTTAAAGTCTCTAAAATTTTACTTGTATATCCTGCTTCATATCCTTCATCAAATGTTAAATATATGTATTTTTTATCTTTATTACCTAAGCATATTCCATCGTTTTCTTCTAATATTTTTTGGTTAGCTTTTCCCACATCTGGTTGTTCATGATTATCATTTCTTTTTATTCCCCATTCTATTTTTTTATTACTTACTCCTAAATTATCATTTGTTTTAATACTTTCTTGGTTTTGCATTGAAATTACACTTAAAGAAAATATCATTATTACTAAAAATGCTATTATTCTATAATTTACTTTTTTCATATTCTTGCATCCTTTCTCCAAAAAAAATTAAATTAAAGTATTTAATTCTTTATATTAATATATATTTTAAATTTGGCAGGATAGAACAAAAGCAAAACGATTAATAGATTTCTATTTTTTATACAAAAAAACGATAATTGCTTGTTTACAATTACCGTTTTTTATTAGCAATAATATATTAATTTTTCATTAGGAAAATGTTGTTTCCATTTTGCAATAATTAGGAAATAGTTATTTTGTATTGCTTCTAGTATTTCTCTTAAATCTTTATCTGGAATTTTACTATTATTATTTGAAACTATACAACCTCCATTTTTAGTAATCCATACTTTTGTAGAGTTTGCTGTAGGGATTCCTTTAGATATATGAACATGAATTGGCTCTTGGTTTTCATTTGACCAAAAATATATTTTATATCCGTATAACTCCATTATACTAGGCAATTTTTATCCCTCCTTGTTTTGCCCATCTATAAAAAGATGGTGCTCCACGTTCTACTACTGTTTTAAACAATGATATTTCTTCTTCTGTATAATTTCCCTCTTTATATAAAATATTATAACTTGGCAATTCAAATCTTACACTATCAAATCCATTTTCTGTAGGTCTTTCAAAATGTATTTGAATTGTTTCTTCTCCTTTTTCATTTTTTATAATATCTGTAAATACAACTTCAGTGCCATCTGAATATTTACAAAATGGGTGCATCATTTTTATCACTCTCCAATCAATACTATTAGTATATCATATTATATAGTAAAATACTATACTTTTAATAAATTTTTCTTTAATATTTACCTTTTTAAACTGTTACACTTATTTCTTTAGTGCTCTTGATGTTGACGAAATATCTTTTATTATGCTACAATAAAATTTAGTTAGGAAAATTTTTAATTTTTATAATGCTGTTTTTAAGATAAAGCAAGAAAGGAATGGAATTTAATATGAGAATTTTAGTACAAAGAGTAAAAAATGCAAATGTTAAGGTAAATAACAAAATAGTTGGTAAAATAAATCAAGGTTTACTTGCATTTGTTGGAATAACTAATACAGACACAAAAGAGACTGCTGATTATTTAGTTAATAGATTAGTAAATCTTAGAGTATTTTCAGATGAAAAAAATAACATGAATTTATCTTTAAAAAATGTTAATGGAGGATTATTAATTGTTTCTCAATTTACTTTATATGGAGATTGTACTAATGGAAATAGACCTTCTTTTACTAAGGCTTCTAAACCAGACCATGCAATTCCACTATATGAATATTTCATTGATAAATGTAAGGAACAAATACCTATTGTGGAACATGGAGTTTTTGGAGCAGATATGAAAGTTGAGTTATTAAATGATGGACCTGTTACTATATTGCTTGAAAAGTAGTGTTTGAGTTTATTCTTAAATGCTACTTTTTTATTATATAGGAAATTATACTATAAAAATTGGTTGAGATATTGATAGCTTTACTTCTCCTCCTTACTGCAACAGATGCTTTCAGCATTTGGATAATTTTGTAAATTTCTATTGACATTTGGCGAATTTTAGTTTATATTATTAATATTATTGGAAAATTAAGGGAATTCGTTGTGACCCAATATTTTCCATATTTTTAGCTATATATATTGTATTAGGGAGATGGAATAATGTTAAATTTCGTTCTTTGTGATGACAATTTGAAAATATTAGACAAACTAGAAAGCATGTTAGAAAATATTTTCATTAAAAATAACTATGAAGCATGTGTTGCCTTTAAATCTCATAAAATTGATGAGATTCTTAACTATGTCGATAATTTTCAAACAGATGTACTTTTATTAGATATAAATTTACGTGCAAATCAAACAGGTTTGCAGTTAGCTGAAGCTGTTCGTAAGAAAAATAAAAATGCTTATATTATTTTTACAACAGGTCATTTAGAATATGCTATGGTTGCATATAAATTTAAAACATTTGATTATATTGCAAAACCTATTACAATGGAAAGATTAGAAGATACTGTTAAAAGATTGTTCGAAGATATACAAAGTCAACCTAAGAAATATATCAAGATTGATACTAAAAACACAGTAATAGATGAGGCAGAAGTTCAATATGTAAAAAGAGATGGTATGAAGTTAGTATTTCATACTGCAGGTCGCGATTATGATACATACAGTTCCTTTAATAAGATCATGCCAAAATTACCAGAAACTTATGTTAGATGTCATAAATCTTATATAGTTAATTTATCTCAAATAAAGAATGTAGAACCAGTAACTAACACCATTACATTTTCTAATGGTGATACATGTGATATAGGTCCAAAATATAAAAATGAATTTATGGGGGTTTTAAAAGAATATGGAAATTTTGAGTAATATTTATACTGCACTTTTTATTCCTAATGCTAGCTTAGTAAATTTAATATTAATACCTCTTTACTTTCTTGAAAACAGTTTAATATTATATTTAATGTTAGCTATACTAAATATAAAGGCAGATAGAAAACAGAAAACTAAATATGTTATTATTTCATCTTTAATAAGTATACTTAGTATGAATTTTATTGTATCTCCTTTTAATTATTTTATTAACTACCTTTGTTTATTTATATTAATATCAAAAGTATTCCATACTAATATTTTGAAAACTCTAATAGGAATTATCGCACCTATAATCATATTTTCATTAACTGGTTTACTTATATTAAATCCATTTTTGAATTTATTCGGAACTAAATACAACGAAGTAGCAAATATTCCAATTTATAGACTTCTATATTTAGATTTAATGTACATATGTATAATTATAATAATAATTATACTACAAAATAGAAAAATAAAATTGCAATTATTAGATTATATAGATAACAAAAATAAATTTTTAATTATTTTTAATATACTTTTAGGCTTAATAACTATTATTGTTCAAACTATAATTTGCTATTACTATATAGATACACTTCCTATAATAATTACTTTTTTAGGTTTTATAACTTTATTATTTTATTTTACTATTAGTATATACAGTTTAACAAGAGTAATAAAATTAACTTTAACAACAAGAAAGTTACAAAGTGCGGAAGAATACAATAATACATTACGTATTTTACATGATAATGTAAGAAGCTTTAAACATGATTTTGATAATATTGTAACAACCATTGGTGGATATATTGGAACAGATGATATGGAAGGTTTAAAGAAGTATTATTTGGAATTGGAAGATGATTGTGAAAGGGTAAATAATTTATACATTTTAAATCCTGATATAGTAAATAATGACGGAATATATAATTTATTAACAAAAAAATATTACGAAGCAGAATCTAAAAATATAAAAGTAAACATTACATTTCTTCTAGATTTATCTACACTAAAAATGAAAATTTATGAATTCGCAAGAATATTAGGTATACTTTTAGATAATGCAATTGAAGCTGCTTCTGAATGTGAAGAAAAAATAATTAACATTATATTTAGAAATGATGAAAAAAATTCTAGACAATTAATTATAATAGAAAATACTTATTCAAATAAAGATGTAGATACAGAAAAGATTTTTGAAAAAGGTGTAACTGGAAAAGAGAATCATACAGGTCTCGGCTTATGGGAAATAAGAAAAATACTTTCTAAAAATAATAATGTGAATCTGTTTACTAGCAAAGATAAAAGACTATTTAAGCAACAACTTGAGATATACTAGATTCAGAATTATACTTTGTATAAACAAGAAAAGAGAACATTTTAAAGTTCTCTTTTCTGTTTTGGATTGTTTAACTTTTAAGTTAAATATTTTTCTTGGTAAACTAAAACTTTACCAAAGTTAATTATGTAATTAATCTTTTTTGATTAAACTTGCAGGCATTTTTGGTTGATGTAGAAGCCATAAAACTAAACATGATGTATTTGTTGCTTTTGCATATTTTTCAGCAGCTTTAGCTAATAATTTTAACATATAAATCCCTCCTTAGTACAATTTTATAACACAAAAACCAACAGAAAATTTTTGTATTAAACTGTTTCAGATGAAGCATCTCCATATACTTCATATCCATATTTATTTTTAGATAATTTATAAGCCAGTTTAGTAATTGTTAATGTTTGTACAAAATTTGCAAATAAAAGAATATTTGAAATAATATTATCTTTTATTATAACTGCTAATAGTAAACCAATTGTAAAAGATATATATGATACAATTCTTTTCTTTTTTCTGTCTTTTAATGCTAATATTGGAACATCTTCTGTATCTGCTGGAGCATATAATCTTATCATTATAATGCCAAAAATCCATACTATTCCTATAGTTATATATTTTATAGTTTCTGTCAATACGATATATTTAGAAAGGAAGGCTACACCGCAATACATAATACATGTAGTTAATATACAACCTAAATGGGTTTTAGCATGAAATCCTCCTGATGCTCCTCTATATGGAATTAATACTAAAAAAGTAATTAATGTTTCCTTAAATATTCCTAAAACAAGTGCCACTGCTAACATTATAAATATTTTAGGGATTTCTCCAAATATAATTTGGATTCCGTAATTTATTACTTCTGCTCTTTCATCATCGATGTCTGGCATTTCTTTTCTTATTCGATTGGTTAAAAATGTACAGATTTTATCTACCATTTTATCACCCCTCTTTTGTTAATTTAGATTCTATCATCATAGTTTTACAAGAGAGGATTTGTTTTACGAAACATCATTTTTTATTTATAAAAAATGTATTTGTTGTTTTTTTATAAAAGATTTTGTCGTTTTTATAAAATCAAATTTATTTATTTTAATTTTATGCATATTGTATGTTCTAAATTACATATTCATATACTCAAAAATTTATAATTATCTTCGTATAATAACCAAAAATAGCACAAATTTAAACTTTTTTGCATTTTTATCTTGACAAATGGGCAAACTACCGCTATAATAGTTATTGTCTGATATTTGGCGAAGTAGCTCAGTTGGCTAGAGCATTCGGTTCATACCCGACAGGTCGGTGGTTCGAATCCACTCTTCGCTACCATTACGAATGTTCTTACAGGGTTTATTCCTGTGAGAATATTTTTTAACTTTAGAGAACCCCCCAGCATAGCTGGGGGATAATTACTTCACATCAATATTGACTAAAGCGGAAAATATTGATAAAATAATATTATAAGAGATGAACCGGCAGAACATATAAAAATATGGGTATTAGAAAGGAGACAAGAAATGAAAACAAAGAACAATAATGGTATTGTTTTTATATTGCTCGGTGCTGTGGCAGGTGCGGTTATCGGCGGAATAATCTGGGCATTCATGCGCGTTATGCAGCTGCTCATTGAATTGATTTGGGACTATATTCCGAGTGCTGTGCATATTCCGTGCTATACGATACTGATGTGCCTGTTAGGCGGCATTATAATCGGAATTATACAGAAGAGGCACGGACCATGTCCCGATGACCTTCATCAGGTCATGACAAAGTACAAGAGAGACGGCAGGTATCCGTATCATAACGTTTTGATTATGCTGATTGCTGCACTGATGCCACTGATATTCGGCGGAGCAATAGGCCCTGAAGCAGGCCTTACGGGAGTTATTGTGGGACTATGCTGTTGGGCAGGAGATAATTTTAAATATGCAGGCAAGTATATGTCTGAGCTACCAGAAATAGGAATTTCAGCAACTCTTGGTATTGTGTTCCGTTCACCGCTTTTTGGATTTATAGAACCAATCGAGAATGATGATGATGATGAATTCGTTCTCCCAAAAGCATCAAAAACAACCGCGATATTCTGCGCCGTATTGGCAGGTTTCGGTGTATTCATGCTGTTGGGCAAATTTTTTGGCTTAGGTGCCGGAATGCCGCATTTTGAAAAAGTGTCAATAGAGAGAGGTGAGCTGTTGTTTGCCGTGCCTGTGCTGGCAATCAGCGTTGTTCTTGGCTATGTGTACATGATTTTTGACAAATTGACACAAGCGGCGGCGAAAAAAATCGGAGGAAGATATTTTATAATGGCGGTTATTGCGGCGCTTGTTCTGGGAATAATCGGCACTGTGTTCCCGATTGCAATGTTCTCCGGCGAGGAGGAGATTCAAAAGCTCACAGAGACATACATTCAATATCCGTTGTATCTACTGTTTATAATACCTGTTATAAAGGTCTTTTTAATAAATATGTGTATACGTTTCGGTTGGCGCGGTGGAAGCTTTTTTCCGTCAATATTTGCCGGAGTCTGCTTAGGCTACGCCTGCTCGGCTGCATTCGGTATAGACCCTGCTTTCGCAGTTTCAATATCGACCGCAGCGGTTATGACCACCATTATGCGAAAACCGCTAGCGGTTGCGCTACTACTGTTGCTATGTTTCCCTGTGAGCAATCTTATTTACATACTCGCCGCCGCATTCTTGGCATCAATAATACCTGTTCCAAAAAGACTTAAATAGTATACAGTTAAAGTGATAAAATGAAAGCAAACTTTTTGTGTCTACTTTCATCTTATCACTTTATTCATTTTACCGAAATATGCCTTTTTTATGCTGTAATCCATTTAACTAAATCTAGATTTGCAGCATCAAGTAGCATTTCATGTTTTGGCATAACTCTAAAAGTATATC
>CANQEA010000062.1 GCA_947594095.1 uncultured Clostridia bacterium
GTTTCAACAAAATTTGGAATTAAATCAAATCTTCTTTGTAATTGAACGTCAATTTGACTCCATGCATTATCTACTTTAATTTTAGCTTGAGCTAAACTATTGTAGATACCAATGAAAGCAACTACAATAACAACAACAATTGCTAAAATAATCCAACCGACCATAAACAATCCTCCTTAATTAATATTATGTACAAAAATATAATAACATATTAATGAATTTTTGACAAGTAAAATAAAAAGTTTTTTAAAGCTAAAGAAAGCACCATACTTTCGTATGATGCTCTTTTTAGTTTAAGCCTTTTTCACTGAAACCGGCTCAAAAGCGTGCTGACAAAGTTTAATGAATTCAACGACTGTATATTCCGAATGAAAGCATTGATGGTCGCATTTGCGACATTGCTTAAGTCGAAGATACCATTCCGCTGATTCAGGTTCACCTAATCTTATGAACCTATTTTTTTCTTTGTCAAAGCGGAAATCATATTGGTCACAATTAAAACTTTTTTCAATCCGAATCACAATAGAATCTAGACTCTCGGCTTCGTCTAAAGCTTTGAGAGATTCAGAGCCTTCTGAACCATAGAATTGAAAATAATTGCGTGACAATAATTGTTCCTTTAACGCTCGAAGATTATTATCCATTTTTCCCTCCTTGCAATCGCTTGTGAGTAAACTACCTGTTACTTAAGAACAAAGTAACAATATTATATTAACATAACATTAATAAATTGTCAACTTTTTAAAATATAAATGTTACTTGATAAAAAGATTTATAAAAACTTTATTCATTTTTTTATTGTAACTATTTTCTTAATTTGCATTTTACTTAAAAATTTATTCATATTTGAAAATCTATAACATATACTATTATTAGGTAAAAGAGATGGACAAAATTGACAAACTGTGTAAACATGAGATAAAACAAAATTTGACAAAAAAAGAAAAATATAGTATAATAAATACGTTGTTAAAAGAAAGGAATGAATACAATGAAAATGCAAGAGAAAGCTTCAATGTCTATATTAAAGACAATATGTGTAGCTATTATCTTTATATTAATATCAGGAATCACAGTACTTGCAACAAATGCTAACTTAAAAGACGTAAAAATAGTACTAAAAAACGGATATGAAATGGATGCATTAACTTCTAAAACAAAAGTATCAGACATATTAGAAGAAAACAATATATTATTAGAAGAAAATCAAAAAACAATTCCTGACCTAAACGAAGAAATCAAATCAGGAGACAAAATAAAAATAGTTGATATGTCATACAACGAAGTACAAATTGCGCAAATATCAAAAGAAGGTGTAGAAACATCAATAAATCAATTACTAGAAAGTTATGCACCAATTACAGAAAAAATAGTAGTTGAGCAAGTAGCAATACCATTTGAAACAATAACAAAAAATACTACAGGAGACACAACAGACACAAAAAATCAAGTAATACAACAAGGAAAAGACGGTTTAAAAGAAGTAACATATAAAGTAAAATATCAAAATGACATAGAAATTGAGAAAAAAGTAATCTCAGAAAAAGTAATTAAAGAACCAGTAAACAAAATTGTACAAGTACAAAAAAACGTAACATCTAGAGCAGGTGGAGCAAGAACAGCAAGTTATTCAGGCGGAAAATGGTCATACTCTGCAGCAGAATTCGACTTACTATGTGCAATAACAGCACAAGAATGTAGTTCAAGTTATGTAGGCTCTTTAGCAGTTATAACAACAGCATGTAACAGAGCAGATAAAAAAGGAACAGATCCATTAACAGAATACAAAGCAAAAGGCCAATTCTGTTATTCAATTGATTCACACTGGAAAAAAAGACTAAACGGAAACTATGCAAGTTTCGTAGCACAAGCTGTAACAGATGCACTAAATGGAGCAAGAAACCACAGTTACTACTCATTTAGAGCAGCAGGAACACATTCAGGTGAATATATAGGAGGAAATGTATATTTTTAAATCAAAAAGTGCCTATGGCACTTTTTTGCAAGAAGGGAAAAAATAATGAAACTAATATCATGGAATGTAAATGGAATAAGAGCATGCGTAAACAAAGGATTTAAAGATTTTTTTAAAAGAGAAGACGCAGACATATTTTGTATTCAAGAAACAAAATGTATGCCAGATCAAATAGAACTTAAATTTAAAGGATATGAAAGTTATTGGAATAGTGCAGAAAGAAAAGGATATTCTGGAACAGCAATATTTACAAAAACAAAGCCAATAAGTGTACAATATGGAATAGGAATAGAAGAGCATGACAAAGAAGGACGAGTTATAACTCTAGAATTTGAAGACTTTTATATGGTAAACATCTATACCCCTAACTCGAAAAGAGAATTAGAAAGACTAGATTACAGGCAAATATGGGAAGACGAAATAAGGAAATATCTATTAAAACTTAACGAAAATAAACCAGTTATTATGTGTGGAGACCTAAATGTAGCACATAAAGAAATAGACTTAAAAAACCCAAAATCAAATAGAGGAAATGCAGGATTTACAGATGAAGAAAGAAACAAAATGACAGAGCTTTTAGATGCAGGTTTTACTGACTCATTTAGATACTTATACCCAGACAAAACAGATTGTTACTCTTGGTGGTCATATATGGGCAGAGCAAGAGAAAAAAATATTGGGTGGCGTATAGATTATTTTATAGTATCAGATAGCATAAAAAGTAACATAAAAGAGGCAATGATATATGATAAGGTAATGGGTAGTGACCATTGCCCAGTAGGACTTATATTTGAAAAATAAAGGAGGAATCTATTAGTGAACGAAATAAAAAATCACTGGAAAAAGTGGTTATACTGGTTTTTTCTTGGTGTAGCAATAATTATAGTATATAAAGCATTAGACAACTTTGGAGACGTCATGGGAGTCGTAAAAAAGTTTTTTGCTATAATTAGTCCATTTTTTGCAGGACTATTAATTGCATATATACTATATGTACCATGTAGAAAAGTAGAAGCAACATACAAAAAATCAAAATCTAAATTTATAAAGAAAAAAGCAAGAACCTTAAGCATTGCGACAGTATACATAATAGTATTATTGTTGATAATTATATTATTAAATGTAATTCTACCAGTAGTAATAGAGAGTGTGAAAGATTTAATAAACAATATACAAGGATATTATGAGCAAGCAATGCAAAGCTATCAAAATTTACCAGAAGATAATTGGTTTAAAAGTGGAATCGCAAATGAAATAGTAAAAAGCATACAAGGAATCGATATAAAACAATATATAAATTTAGACAATATTATATCATATCTAATAAATGCAATAGGTGCAGTAACTAGTGTATTTAATGTATTTGTGGCTGTAATTGTATCAACATACATATTAGTTGAAAGAGACAAAATTATGAACTTTATCAAAAAGCTTACATATGTAATGTTTAAAGAAAGAACTTATAAAAATATAGATAAATACTTTAATCATTCAAACGAAATATTCTTCAAATTTATAGCAAGTCAATTTCTTGATGCTGTTGTAGTTGGAGTATTAGTTACAATTGCCTTATCAATTATGCAAATAAAATATGCACCATTATTTGGATTCTTAATTGGATTATTTAACATGATACCATATGTTGGAGCAATTATTGCCGTAGTAGTTGTAGCGATCATAAACTTAATTACTGGAGGATTTTCACAAACAATATGGATGTTAATTGTAGTAATTATTTTACAACAAATAGATGCAAATATTATAAATCCAAAAATTGTAGGTCAATCTTTAAAAGTAAGTCCATTACTTGTAATGTTAGCAATAACAATTGGAGGAGCATATTTTGGAATACTTGGAATGTTCTTAGCAGTGCCTGTAATGGCAGTATTAAAAATTTTAACAGAAGATTATATAAATTATAAAATATCAATAAAACAAAAAGAACTATAGAAATACTTTTGAATTTATGTGTTGCCAAATAAATATATATATGCTATACTTAGAAAGAGAATGGAGGAATGAAAATGCCTAATATACCAAATAAAATAAAAGATATTATACAAGAGTTTACAATACAAGTAAATAAACTGCTTTCAAGTAGAATAAAAAAAATTATTTTATATGGATCATATGCAAGAGGAGATTTTAATGAAAATTCCGACATAGATATTATGATTTTAACAGATTTGAATGATGAAGAGATTATAGAATATAGAGATAAAGTTTCAGATATAGCATTTGATATTGAATTTAATAACAAATTTGATATAATGTTATCTCCACTAGTTAAAAATATAGATAAGTTTAATTATTGGCTACAAGCATTGCCTTTTTATATGAATGTTCAAAAGGAAGGGGTGGTGTTAGTTGAATCAAAAGGTATCTAAGGAATTAGCTAATCATAGATTAGAACAAGCTAAAGAAGATTTGGATGCAGGATATTTATTATACGAAAAAGAGTTTTTTAAATCAGCTAATAATAGAGCATATTATTCAATATTTCATAGTATTAAAGCTGTACTAGCTCTAGAGCCTATTGACTTTAAAAGCCATAAAAATGTACTTGCTTATTTTAATAAAAATTATATTAATACTGAAATTTTTCCTAAATCAATGGGAAGAAAAATAATTAATGCAAGTACAATTAGAGAAGACAGTGATTATGACGATGAATTTGTTGTAAACAGTAGTAAAACAAAAGAACAATTAGAGGTTGCAAAAGAATTAATAGAATTAGTAGAAAAATATTTACTAAATAAATAAAAAGCTTTGGCGAAGCCAGAGCTTTTTTAAGCATTTAACAAATATTGTATACCTCCGTTTGCTAAAACCATAATAAGTCCAGCAACAATAGTACCCAAAATAATTGGTGGAACAGCCTTCTTAGGTGGCATATCTAAAAAGTTAGCAATAAGAGAACCAACCCAAGCGCCAGTCGTAGGAATTGGAACAGCAACAAAAACAAACAAGCCAAAAGCTGCAAAATTTTGAAGTCTTTTACTTTCCGCAATTTTTTTGGTTGCCCTTTCAGAAGCCCAATCAATAATTATTTTAAAAGGTTTCCATCTTCCCAAAAAGTTAAATATAGGTCTTGCATACTTAACAATAAAATAAACCGGTAAAACATTACCAATTAATCCACAAATAAATGCGGGAAGTGGAGAAAGACCAAAAACATATTGAGAAATTACTGCTGCATATCTAAGTTCAATGATAGGTGTTGCACCTAAAATAATAGTAAAAATATATTTAATAATATCTGGTAAACCTGCCATAACGAATGTCAAACAATGATTATTATTTGACAAACCTCCTTTCATAATTGAATCTTAAACTAAATAAAACTTAAAAATTATTTATATTTTTCTTGAATTTCTTTAATTTTATCAAAATGATTTTCCAAAATATCAATAAAAACATCAGTAATTTGTGGGTCAAATTGAGTGCCTCTGCACCTTTTAAATTCATTAACTACAACATCAATAGGCATGGCATCACGATAAGTTCTTTTAGAAGTCATGGCATCAAAACTATCTGCAACTGCTGCAATTCTTGCCAAATATGGAATATCTTTACCCTTTAACATACCAGGATAACCTGTTCCATCATATTTTTCATGATGATGTTTAACAATAGGAATAATATCATGAAAAAGTGTTGCAGATGACAAAATATGTGCACCAATAGATGGGTGATTTTTAATTTCAGAGTATTCATCATCAGTTAATTTTGCTTGTTTTTGTAAAATACTATCAGGTACACCAATTTTTCCAACATCATGGAAAAGCCCACCAATTCTTAAATTTCTGATTTCATCTTCAGAAAGGTGTAAAGCCTCTCCTATTAAAACAGAATATTCAGAAACCCTATCAGAATGACCACGAGTATATGTATCTCTTGCTTCAACTGTAAAACGCAAAGTCTCAATACTTTCTAAATATGCCTTTTCTAGTTTATCATAAGTAGATTTAAGTTCAGTATTAATTTTTTGAATCTCTCTCATTTGCTCAATAGATTTAATACCAGACTCAATTAAAAGTAAAAGCTGATCAAACTTATCACTTTTTTCACAATAACCTTGAATATCAAGTCTACGGATTGTTTCCAATGGAGGAGCTAAATCCTTATGACCCGTAAGAAGTAAAATATATAATTCTTTATTAAATTTCCTGATTTCCTCTACAACCTGATCGCCATGAAAAGGTGTCATAATAAAATCTAAAACCATTAAATCAAAATGATCTTTTTTTACTAATTCAATTGCTTCAGCTGGGTTAGTAACACCAACAAATTCATAACCAGATCTTTTTAAAAAGATAGACAAAGAATCAATAATTCCTTCTTCATCATCAACTGCAATTATTTTATAATTCCTATTTTCCTCATTTACAACATTTTGTAATCCCTTTCTCATAGAATCACCTCGTTAACTTGTTATAAAACATTATATTAATAAAAACAATAAAAATCAAGCTTTTTTAAAAAAAAGTGATGTTTTTTGGGACGGGGTCAAAAACATCACTTTCAAATTAAATAGGAAGTATAATTTTAAAAGTAGTACCTTTACCTTCTTCAGAATCAAGAGTAATATTACCACCAAAATGTGCTCTAATTGTAGAATAAGACATATACAAACCAAGCCCTGTGCCATTCTTACCTTTGGTTGTAACCATTTCTCTAAACAATTTATCTTTAACACTTTTAGGAATTCCACCAGCATAATCAGTAATTGTAATTATTAAATTAGAATTTTCCTTTTCAACAATCATATCAATATTCTGTTCAGGTTTTTCATTATATGCTTGAATAGAATTTGAAATCATATTATTAATAACTTGTACTAAACTATTTACATCACCATGAATGCTAATATTTTCATCTGTTTTAAGTTGAATATTTAAATAAACCAAAGCACTTTTAAGTTCATGTTTCATTAAAATATCTACTCTTTTTAATAGTTCATCAATTGTAAATGTAACAGTTTCTTCATTACTTAATTGTACTGCTTGACCTTTAACAGCAGTAATAACATCAGACATATATTCAGTATGTGTTTTAATCTTAGATATCCATCCAAACATATCTTTTGCAATATCGTGGTGGTCATCATTATTTACTTCTGGATCGCCGATTGAAGCATCATATTCTTTTACCAAATCGTTTAGTCCCTCTGCTGCACCCGAAATAGACATTATTGGAGTCTTTAAGTTATGTGCAATACCGCCAATTAATTGACCAAGAGATGCCAAACGTTCTCTTTCCATTAAAGTATCTTGGCTATCTTGAATTTGTCTAATATAGTTATTAGTTAATTTTTGTATTTCATTAAATGAGGACGTAAGTTCTCCTATCTCATCATTGGACATAATAGGAAGTGGCTTTATATTGTCCACATTTTGATCTGTAGCCATTCTAGCCATTGTCGTAGATACTTCTACAATATGCTTACTAATATTTTTAGACCAGTAAATTAAAACAACTAAGAACATACCAGATGCTAAAAATGCAATTGTAATAAAGTAAATTGTAGTATCTACACTTGTATTTGAATATTTAAAACCAATTGTATAGTTTGAACCATCAGCAATTGTTACAGTTTTTGTATATGCTTGTTCTTCAACACCAAAATATTCGTAAACTCTTCCATCTGTTTTATTTGAGAAATTCTTCATATAAAGCAAGAAAAAGTCTGAAACATATCCATCAGGTGAAGAAAAATAAATTGTATCTTTATTTTG
>CANQEA010000063.1 GCA_947594095.1 uncultured Clostridia bacterium
AAATTAAGCACAAAAGTAATATTTTTTATATTTGTATTGTGGATTGCTTTTAAAATCATATATGAATTAGTAATATTCTGAAATGCAATAATAGGTGCATTTATAGTTTCTTTTAGTAAGTTTCCTATTAAGAAACTATCTGTTAATAAAACAGTATCTGTATTTTCTGTTATATTGTATTTCATAATCCAACTTCTTGCATTTGTACCATTTATTTTATTGCTACTAGAAAACCATATATCTGAAGTATTATTAAATGTGGTATCCAAATGTATAGATAATCCTTGTATAAAACCGTCTTGGTCAAAAACAGGAACAAAAAATCCATTATATTTTGAAAAACACCATCTAAAATCTTCTTCTTGGTATAATCCGGGTATTCCGTTCTAAATTATGTTTTTTAGCCAAATTGTAGCATATTAATCGTCTTTTTATATAGTTTTTGGGGATACTTCTATATAACCCATTTTCAATTGAACTATTTACAAATCCCATATCTAAAAGTCGCATTTTATGGCTACCTTCCAGTTTTAACATACTTAGAAAATCTCTATAAACTGTGTCCCTTTTTTCAATATCAGCTAATAGATTAATAGGGCTGATTTCTATTGGAGCTTTATCAATAGAAAAACATTCTTTTTCAAGTAATTCCTTGTATGCTTTCTTTGTATCAATTCCTCTCATCTTAGCATAAAGGCCAATTGAATAACCTCCAGCTCCACATCTGCAGCAACAATATTTATTTGTTTGAGAATTTAAGCTCATTGTAGGTATTTTACTATTTTTATTATATCCGACAAAATGGGCATATTACTTTAGTTTCATATCCCTTTTTATCTACAATTTCTAAACATAAATGATATGCAACATTTAAAATATTTATATGTTTTTGTACTTCCTGATAATCTAATTTATCCATAAAATCATCCTTTCTATGCTACGAGTCATATTTTAAGCAGCTTCTTTCATAACTTGGTTATTATTTAAGTATTCATCCTTGATTATTTTTTGTGTAATAGTTTTTAAATATGGTTTAATCATTTTTACTTTATATTCTGGAATATTGATTTCTGATACTCTTGCAATTTTGTCTCCATTACAAGTAGGGGCAATTACTAAATCGCCAACTTCTACATCTATTGAAGTATAATAACTATATGCTTTTCCTCCAAACGTTTTAGGCATAAAGCTATCTTCATATTTAACACTTATAATATTTGTTTCCATATTAATCTTGTTCCCCCAATTCTTCATAATATATTTTTAGTTCTTCTAGTAGTAATTCTGCATCTATAAGCTCATAAAAACCAACCATTGGATTTATTGATATTTTTATAACATCATTTTTATTTGGATATTCTTCTTTTATTGTATTTATTAAATCCGCCACTTCACTTGTAATAAATTTAATCTCGTCCTGATCGATATTATTTTCTGGATTTTTTACATATTGAGCTTGTTCTTTTAAATTTTTTATAACATCTTTTGCCTTTCCTATGATAACTTCCTCATTATTTTCGAAAAATTTGTCATCACATAATTGTTTAAAATAATAATTTATTAAATTTTGCATAATATTACCTCCTTAAATCTATCCATTCTAAGAACAAAAAAGGAAGATAATCTATTATCTTCCTAAATTTATTCTTTATTTAATAATTTGTTTATCTATTTCTCTATCAGATAGTTCTGTATGTTCTTTCAGCCATTTTCTGATATATTCTTCTGCATATTTTGAGACATCTCTTGCTGTTTTTATTTGTTCTTCAGTTTCTTTTTTATTTATCATATATGAGTCTAAATAATCGCTATCCTCCCTAATTGCATTTGCTAATGAAATTCTATGTCCCAGTTCTTTTGGAAAAATTTCTGTTTTCACAAAATTTTGATTAAAATATGCAATTACATCTTTATGTCTCTTAAAATCTATTGGAATTGTAGAAAGTATTGCCCTAATAGAATTAAATATTGAATAATAAGCTCTATTGTTTGCATCTTTATAATATCCAGCTTCACATAGTAACTTGCAAACAGCCAATTTTTCTTTTCCAGCATTTAATCTATTTATACATAAGCCAATTGACACTTTTTTATTCACTTAAAACAACTCCTTCCTTTTGGATATTTGCATAAAAAGGAATTGAATCTATTTCATCATTATAATTTTCTATGTTATTAATTAGAGGGATTAAAATTACATTATAATCCAATTCTATGTCATAAGTCATATTTGATATTTTTTTTAATACAGAATAGAATTGAGACGGTTTATAATCGGTTAATACTAATATATCTATATCTGATGAATTATTGTAATCTCCGTCTTGCATAAGAGCCATATAAAATAATTTTTTTTAATCTATTTCCTAAAATTTTAGTACATTCTTTAACAAATTTATTTATAGATTGTTGAATGTTTACAGGTAAATTATCCATAAAGAACTCTCCTCTCATTAATATTATATTATAGATTTAAAAAAATATCAAGTTTTAAAAAGGGAGATCATCAGAATCAAAAACTAACTCCTCTGCATTTGTTGTATTTTCATTTTGAGTATTAGCATTTGTTGGTGTACTACCATTTAAAATACTTAGGTCTGGGCTTTTAGGTTTATCTGCAAAATAAATTTCTTCTGCAATTACCTCTGTTACATAGTGTTTTATACCGTTGTCATCTTCCCAATTCCTTGTCTGTATTCTTCCTAAAAGACATATTTGAATGCCCTGACTTAAATATTTTTCTGCAAATTCTGCTAATTTTGAAAAACAAACAATATTTATGAAATCTGCTTGTCGTTCTTCTCCTTCTTTAACATATCTTCTATTAACTGCAAGTGTAAAGTTAGCAACTTTTATATTGTTTGCTTGTGAAAATCTAATTTCTGGAACTTTTGTTAATCTTCCTAATAAAATAACTTTATTCATAACATCTACCTACCTTTCTTAATCTTTTCTTACTACTATAAATTTCATAATTTCGTCAGTAATCCTATAAAGTCTTTCTAGTTCAGTAATTTCTTCAGGATCAATTTTAAATTCTATTACATAGTAGTATCCTTCTTTATTTTTTCTTATTTCATATGCTAATTTTTTCTTACCTAAATCCTCTATTTTTTCAATTTCGCCTTTTTTTTCTATAAAATGTTTGATTTTTTTAATAGCATTATTTCTATTTTCTTCAGTTATAGTACAATCTAAAATCATTATTGTTTCGTAACTTTTCATAATAAAATCCTTCCTTTCTTACAATAAAAAAAGATATTATAAGTTTTCTTACAATATCTTTTTAACTTTGTTATTTTTCAATTAAATATTTTTCCACTAATATTTGCTGATTTATAGCTTTTTATATCAAATAGAACTTTTGAATCTCTTAATTCTTCTTTAGCTTGTTCTAGTCTATGATTTGCCAATTCTTTAGATATTTTCGGATTCATTTAAAACAACTCCCTCCTTTTGAACATTCATATAAAAAGGTAACGCTTGTAACCAGTAGTTAAATTTATCGATGTTTTTTACCAAAGGAGATAACGTTATATCAAATTCGTTGTCAAATTCTATATCGAACGCAATATCATATATTTTATGTCTATATTCTACAATTTCATCATCTGTTAAGTCTGTTAAAATCATAATATCTATATCAGAACTACTATTAAAATCTCCTCTTGCATAAGAGCCATATAAAATAATTTTCTTTATTCTATTTCCAAGCAATTCATTTACTTTTGTTGTAAACTCTTGTATAATATTATTTATTTTATTTGGTATATTTGGCATTTTTGTTCCTCCTATCCTCTAATATGTAGTATAGCATATTTGCACAGATTTAGCAATATAAATTTTTTGATGCGAAGTAAACAGTTTATGCTGCTGCTTTAAAAATCACTTGTTTGTTTCGCTTTGCATTTTTTTGTTTATTTTTTCTTAGATTATAATAATATTCTTCAAGATATTCCTCTTTGTATGCATCAATTTTCTTTTGGTGTTTTCTAAGTTTAAACATATTAGTATATCGTCTAATATCCTTTCTTTTTAATGAACATCTGTGATTATTTTTTGTTGCTACAACAAAAAAATTGCCAAGTATTATATTTCCTCGAACAATTCTGTTAAATTCTTCATGATTTGCATTTTTATTTGCAATAAGAGTAATATCTTTACTTAACTTTACTCTTACTAAATCCTCACCTATAAATGACTTGATATATTTTAAGCTTGGTGGTATTCTAACAATTTGTGCTTCCTTTCCTGGCATAACTAATAAAACTTTAATTTTCATATGTATTTTTCCTTCCTTCCTTTTTATGCAGCTTTCTTGATTGCTACATTATTATTTATAGACATTGTTTTGCATCCTGATATAACAGGTTTAATAATTGTGTAATTATTTTTATTATTATAGTCTGCAATTTTAAGTAAATTTCCTTTTTCTACTTTTGCTATAAATATTTGTGTGCTATCAGCATAATCTTTTATAAAATCATAATCCACACAAGATTCGTAGTCATCAATAAAAATAGGAAAGTTTGAATTGCTTATTTTGTTAAACATATTAGCAAACTCTAAAGCTGTAGCAATTGTTTCTGACCTCGACAGATCCGATAATGGTTGATTTTTATAAGTAATTACAAAATCCTCTTTGATTTCTCCAGTTGTTTTAAGAACTGTATAAAATCTTATATCAACATCTTTTAAGTATTGTTTCGCAAGTTTTAGTTTTTCTTCTATGTATGATATATACAATTTTTGAGCAATTTTAATTGCTTTACTTAAATCATCAATACCTTTATTTTTTAACTTTTTATCTGCATTAAATTTATCAATATCCTGCTTAGCATTTAAAACATTTTTTTCTTTTAGAGTAATCTCATTATTGAATTGTTCAATTTCTGCTTTTTCATTTTCTAATTGTTTGATATTTTCTTCAGCGATAGCAATTCTCTTACTTTTTTGAACTGTAACATCTCCATCTAATGAATGATATTTACATTTGTTTCTTGTAAGGTCTATTTTTAAGTCCTTTATTTGTGCTTCTAACATATTTCTCTTGTTATACTCTAACATTAATGTATTATACATATTTTCAATAGTTTTCTTTTTACTATCATTTTCAATACTTTGTTCACATACCGGACATTTAGGAGATTCACTTGTTTTTATTTCAAGATATTTCTTTTTACCAGTTTTCATAGATAATTGAGTTTCATTAAATTCTGTTTCTTTTGATAATATTTCATTTTCCAAACGAGTAATTTCCTTCTTTATTGCTTCTTTATCAACAATATCTTGATTAGTATTTAAAAAAGCAAGTTCTTGTCTTGCTAAAGTTAATTCTTCCTCCTTATCAAATGTTTTCTTATTTGGCAATTTCTCATTTACAATATTTTGAGCATATTCAATTTTTCCATCTAAAGAAGTAATGGCATTTTTATATCTTTTTATATCCTCGTTTAAATCTGAAATAAACTTGGGTATATCTTCAGGTATTTCCTCTAAAAGTTTTCTCTCATCTTCAGGTAATTGGTTATAAACTGTTGCCATTAAGTCTTCAGGACAAATTGCAGATAAATACTGATCAATTAATGCTTTTTGCTCTGCAGGTTTTTTGGATAAGAAGTATAACGGATTCACTATTGATAAAAATAATTTTTTATCCTTGTAATAGCTAGTTAATTCCTTTTGATTAGTAGGTTTTCCATCTAAAATAAGAAAATTTTTATTATTATTGTATCTATTTTTACCTCGAACTAGAGTATGTTCAACACCTGCGTTATCAGTAAAATGTAATTCTCCATAAGAGTTATCACACTTATTATTAATAAGGCAACAACTATCATCTCCAGTTAGGTTTGTATTTAAGATAGTATTGATAATTGCATATAACACATTGCTTTTTCCAGAACGATTTTTCCCACTTATGCTAGTAGTATCATATAAATTTGTTTCAAATACATTTTTAAATTTTCTAAAACCAATTGTTTTAATATAATTAATTTTCATTCTATTTGCTCCTTCTCATTTTATTTTTTGAGTAAGGCCTTCGTAAACATTTAAGTTCAAGCCAATCCTCTGTACCATCTTTGAATTTTACATGATAATCCAAAAAATACGGGTCTCTTTCAATAATTATTCCAGGTAAATTATTATAAAATTTACCATCGTTTTTACCTAAACCATAAACAATCACCTTGCTCCCTTTCTTAAATTCATTAAACATGATAAAATTTCTCCTTTTTTTAATTTCGCTATTTACTTTTGTTATCAAATCGTGTATAATAAGAAAAAAATAAGTCAATAAATGCAACTTTTTGTAGTAGTATAAGAGCTCCTGCTTATGCTGCTATTTTTTTAATCCTTTTATCAATAAATTCCAACTTGATTGCAAATTTTATATTTGCAACATCTTGTGTATCTAGCCTAACGACAGTTCCTAAATCACATTTTGATAATTCTTCAACATAATCTGGTTTAATGGCAATTTCTACTGGTGTATCGTTCATATCTGTAAATTCGCCCATAAAATATTCTTTTTGTACTCCCTCGATAGTAAAGGTTTTATTAAATGTTTTAAGTAATATGTAACAATTATCAAAATTTTCTTCTGCATCTTTTTTGTCATTTTTAGAATTTTCATTCTCTGATGAATTTTTATTTTCAACAGTTGTTTTTGTTTCTTTATCTTCTGCAGCTTTTTTCGTACTTTTTGATTTGCTTTTTGTTTCTTTTTTAGTCGTTGTCTTAGATACTTTTTTATTATCGCTTTCTTGTTGTAATTTTTGAGTTTTATCTTCAATAGTTTCCTGCATAGCAGGTGCGTTATTTGTAGTTGATTTTTGACTTTGTGCTTGATTATTCACATTTTGGTCATTAGATGTGGATAATTCCTTTTGGTTTTGAGTAATTTGTGGAATAGAGTTATTAGAATCAAAATCTTCTTTTGATAAAATATCTACAACATAGTTATTAAAACTTTGGCAAAAACTGTTTGTTTGAGTTTTTTGATATAAAAATAAAGTATAAAGACCTTTAACAGATTTCCCTTGTGCTTTTTGTAAATTAATATAACCATCTAAATTATCTATTGAGTCTTGTCCTGTTATTTTCATTAAGAATACTCTGTCTTTACATATGCTAGGAACTAAAAATCTAAGCCACCCAATACGGTTACAAGCTCGTTTTCCTACTTCGTTCTTTTGTCTATATACACAATCGAACGTATTGCATTGTACGTCTTTCCAGACCTCTTTAGTTCTCATAACAGCATTATTAGAATTTTCTGCACGTTTACATACTGTTCCTGATTGGTTGTATCTAACATACTGTTTTGATAATGGATATTCATCAACAAATTCAATTTCAATACTTTGCTTTCCTTTTAATAACTTATCAAATTTATCTATGTATATTTGCATATGTGAATTTTTAGTTTTTGCAATAAAATATCCATATTCTTTTACCTTGTTATTGATTTTTTCGCCATGTTGTATATTGCCTACAATTGGCATATTAAGAATTCTCGTTTTTTTCATTTTTACCTTCCTT
>CANQEA010000064.1 GCA_947594095.1 uncultured Clostridia bacterium
TGGAGGTGTAAGTGCAGTAATGCATTAAGCTGACCAATACTAATAAATCGAGGGCTTAACCACAATTTTATAAAAAAAAGAAAAAGGGAGCAATCGAACTAAAACAAAAAACCTAAAAATCATCTATGTATTTTTCAGTGTGCTTTAAGTTTTTAACTTAATAAACACGATAATTTTCTAGTGACGATGACATTTAGGGTAATACCTGTTCCCATTCCGAACACAGAAGTCAAGCCTAAATGTGCCAAAAATACTTGTGGGTTACCCTGCTGGGAAGATAGGTTGTTGCTAGATTTTTTTTATTTTATTAAAAAGTGAATTACGGGAATTTTACAATATAAAATAAATAAAACAAACAACAAAGATAAACCAGAAAATAGCATTTGTTGCTAATTTGTGGTTTATTTTTGATTTTTTTAGAAAAATGTGGTAAAATATATTATAGAAGTGTAATATATTAAAAAGCTATAACTTTTAAGCAATCTAAACTTAGAAAGGAAAGTGAAAAATATGGATGCATATAAAGTTTTACATATAAATAGATACGAAAATTCAGGGAGGACACCATTAGAAGAAGACAAATATATTAAAGATAGAGCTGAATCAATGATGAAAGAAATAGGAAAAGAGATTGATGCAGAAAAAAAGAGGGGAAGAGACAAGCATAAGTTACAAATATTATATAAAATGCATGATGATATATACAAAGCATATCAATGTCTTAGAGATGAAGATTTAAGACATGAATATAACATGAAGTTAAAATATGATAAATCTAATTTTTTTAGTGAAAATTGTATAATTGGTAATCCTACTTTAGAAATACGTAATGATTATGAAAAGATAAAATCAGAACCTATTAAAGATAACTTATCTATAAAAGAAATAGGTAGACTAAACTACAGATGTTTTTCTGGTGTATATGATTATCTAAACTGTTATGAAGTAACTATAATTAATGAAAAAGGAGAAGCAGAAAAATATAATGTATTTTCTGACATCATATGGGATAAATATTCAGAGAATGGTGACTATAGATACTTTATCAAAAATATACTATTATCTCCAGAAAACGTAAGAAATTGTTATAAATATACAAGTGGATATTTAGGAATGCCAATAAAAGAAGACGGGAAATATAAATTAGGCTATTATAAAGAACATGTAACAGCAACTAGAAAAAATGAAATAAGAGAAGAAATTTTAAAAAATATAGTATCAAAGGCAAATGAAAGAGAAGGAAGATAAATACTAGAAAAGGAACTATGATTTATGAATGAAAAAGTAAAATGGAAAGCAGGAACATTTCTATATCCAATACCTGCTGTAATGGTATCTTGTGGAGATATGAAAAAATCAAATATAATAACAGTAGCATGGACTGGTGTAATTAACACTAGTCCTGCTATGGTGTATATATCAGTTAGACCAACAAGATATTCATATAAAATAATTAAAGAATCAGGAGAATTTGTTATAAACCTAACAAATGAAGAATTAGCATATAGTACAGACTGGTGCGGAGTTAAAAGTGGTAAAGATGTAGATAAATTTAAAGAAATGAAACTAACAAAGCAAAAAGCAAATTTTGTTAAATGTCCACTTATAAAAGAAAGTCCAGTTTCTGTTGAGTGTAAGGTAAAAGAAATAAAAGAACTAGGCTCACACCATATGTTTATTGCAGAAGTATTATGTATTAATGCAGATAAACAATATATAGATAAAAACGGAGCATTTGATATTTCAAAATGTAATTTGATTACATATTCAAATGGGCATTATTATAAGCTTGGAAAGAAAATTGGCAAATTTGGATTCTCTGTTCAAAAGAAAAAAAAGAAAAAATCAAAAAATTACAAAAATAATGCGAAAAAATCGCCAAAAACCATTGACAGAACTGAAAAAAAATGATAAAATAGTTGAGCATATGTTATTACGGACATATGCTCACATCGTTTCAAAAAAGTAAATTAAGGTAAAAAATACGGAGGTGTTATTGATATGGCAGCAAAAGGACCAAGAGAAAACATCACATTAGAATGTACAGAATGCAAAAGAAGAAATTATACAACATCTAAAAATAAGAGAAATAATACAGATAGGTTAGAAATTACTAAATATTGCAAATTCTGTAAAAAACGTACAACACACAAAGAAACAAAATAGTAATTTAGAGCTATTTTAAGGAGGAAATAAAATGGCTAAAAAAGAAGAAAAAATAAAAAATCAAGATAGCAAAAAAGAAAACAAAAATAAAAAAAGTTTTTTTAAAAGCTTTAAAGCAGAATTAAAAAAGGTAGTTTGGCCAACACCAAAACAATTAGTAAATAATACAACAGCAGTAATTGTAATTGTATTACTTACAGCAGCAATTGTATTTGTTTTAGACTTTATATTTGAAAGTATAAATAAAGGTAGTGTAAATATAGTTAAATCTATAGTTCAAACAACAGAAGAATCTGACAATAATACAACAGATGGTTCTGAAGAAACTAACACTACTGAAGGAACAGATACAACTGAAAGCACTGAAAACACAGAAACAGTAGAGCCAACAGAAGACACAGAAGGTCAAACGGAAAATAATAGCGAAACAACAGAAAATACAGAAAATCAAGAAAACAATCAATAAAAAGGAGGCTAAAAAATGTCTCAAAAAGATTATGATAATGTACCTAGATGGTATGTAGTTCATACTTATTCAGGATATGAAAATAAAATAAAAACAGACCTAGAAAAAACAATTAAAAACAGAGAATTAGAAGATTATTTCTTTGACATTGTAGTTCCAATGGAAGAACAAATAGAAATAAAAGATGGGAAAAGAAAAACAAATCTAAAAAAAGTATTTCCAGGGTATGTTTTAATAAAAATGATTGTAACAGAAGAATCTTGGTATATAGTTAGAAATACAAGAGGTGTTACTGGATTTGTAGGTTCGGGAACAGATCCCATTCCACTAACAGACGAAGAAATCAGAAACATGGGATTCGAAGATGTTCCAGTTAATGTAGACTACGAAGTAAACGAACAAGTTCAAATAATGAATGGACCATTCGAAAACTTTATAGGTACAGTTCAAGAAATAAATACAGAAAAACACAAAGTTAAAGTTCTAGTATCTATGTTTGGTAGAGAAACACCAGTAGAATTAGAATTTTCACAAGTACAAAAAGTACAATAAGAAAAATAAAATAACCGCACAAGTAGTTGTGCAAGAAAGGGATGAAAATTAAAATGGCAGAAAAAGAAATTTCAAACATTATAAAATTACAAATTGAAGCAGGAAAAGCATCACCAGCTCCACCAGTAGGACCAGCATTAGGATCAAGTGGTGTAAATATCATGCAATTCGTAAAAGAATTTAATGATAGAACAGCTAATCAACCTGGGATGATCATACCAGTTGTAATCACAGTATATCAAGACAAAAGTTTTGATTTCATAACAAAAGTTCCACCAGTAGCTGTATTAATTAAAAAAGCAATTAAAATCCAAAAAGGTTCAGGAAAACCAAATATGGAAAAAGTTGCAAAAATTACTAAAGCACAAGTTAGAGAAATAGCAGAACAAAAAATGCCAGACTTAAATGCAGCATCAATTGAAACAGCAATGAGCATGGTAGAAGGTACTGCAAGAAGTATGGGTGTAGTAGTTACAGATTAAAACGAATCCAAATCATCATCTTGAATCGTTTTATATAAAAAAATTTTAATTGGGAGAATTGTTATTAGCAATTCGTTATAACCAAAGGAGGTAAAAAAATGAAATTATCAAAAAGATATGCAGAAAGTGTCAAATTAGTTGACAAATCAAAAGAATATAGTGTAAAAGAAGCACTAGAAATTATTGAAAAAATGCCAAAACCAAAATTTGATGAAACAGTTGAATTACATGTTAAATTAGGAGTGGATTCTAAACATGCAGATCAACAAGTTAGGGGTACAGTAGTACTTCCAAATGGAACAGGTAAAACACAAAAAGTTTTAGTATTTGCTAAAGGACCAAAAGCAGAAGAAGCTGAAAAAGCCGGAGCAGACTATGTTGGAGGAGAAGAATTAATACCAAAAATTCAAAACGACAACTGGTTTGACTATGACGTTGTAGTTGCAACACCAGATATGATGGGAGTTGTTGGACGTCTTGGTAAAGTATTAGGACCAAAAGGTTTAATGCCAAACCCAAAATCAGGAACAGTTACAATGGATGTAACAAAAGCAATTAGTGAAATTAAATCTGGTAAAGTAGAATATAGATTAGACAAAAATAACATTATTCACTTAGGATTTGGAAAAGTTTCTTTTGGAGCTGACAAATTAGCGGAAAACTATGAAACAATTATAAATGCAATAATAAAAGCAAAACCAGCTGCTGCAAAAGGACAATACATTAAGAGTATATCTATTGCAACAACAATGGGACCTGGATTATATATTGCACAATAATTAAATAAAAACAAAATAGCCAAAGACAGTAGGCAAAACTTAAAATAATTTAAGTAAAATAAGCCCTACCGAGGTAAAAATTAAGAATGTATTATGCACTCTTTGTATTACTTCGGTAGGTACAAAGAGTTTTTAATTTTTTAAATTTATAAATAATACAAAAGGTGGAGGTGAAAAATAAATGGCAAGCGAAAAAGTACTAAATCAGAAGAAAGAAGAAGTATCAAAATTAGCTGCAGAAATGAAAGAAGCAAAAATAATACTTCTAGCTGACTACAGAGGGATAAATGTTACAGATGTAACAGATTTAAGAACAAAAATAAGAAATGTAAATGGAAAATATGCTGTTATCAAAAACAACATAACAAAAAGAGCATTAGCTGAATGCGGAATTGAAGGATTAGATGAAAAACTAACAGGTCCAACTGCTGTAATTATGAGCAATGAAGATTACTTAGAACCTGCAAAAGCTATCTATGAATTCACAAAAGACAATGACTTTTATAAAATTAAAGGTGGAGTTGTAGAAGGTAAAGTTATGACAGCAGAAGAAATCATTACACTTGCAAAACTACCATCAAGAGAAACATTGCTATCTATGCTTGCAGGTGCTTTACTTGGAAATATTTCAAAAGTTGCTGTTGCACTTGACCAAGTAAGAATCAAAAAAGAAGCAGAAGTAGGAGCAGAAGCATAGATTAAAATTTTAATTAGGATTGTTTAAAAATAAAATTAGAGTGGTGAGCTTATATCACTAGAAAGTGGCTAAAAGCCAAACAAATTTAAGGAGGATTTTTAAAATGGAAAAAATAGAAAAATTAATTGAAGAAATAGACAGCTTAACAGTTGTTGAATTAGCTGATTTAGTAAAAGCTATTGAAGAAAAATATGGAGTATCTGCAGTAGCAGCTGCTGCACCAGCAGCTGGAGCAGTTGCAGGTGGAGCTGCAGCTGAAGAAAAATCATCATATGATGTTGTTTTAGCAGAAGCTGGAGATCAAAAAATCAAAGTTATCAAAGTTGTTAGAGATGCAACAGGTTTAGGATTAAAAGAAGCAAAAGACTTAGTTGATGGAGCACCAAAAACAGTTAAAGAAGGAGTTTCTAAAGAAGAAGCTGAAGACTTAAAAGCAAAATTTGCAGAAGTTGGAGCTGTTGTAGAATTAAAATAATGTTACTTTATAACATAACAAAAAGCCACAGACTTAAATATGAGTCATGTGGTTTTTATTTTTTATAAAAAATGTAATTTATATGTATAAAAAAGAAAAATAATTTCTATTATATATCAATTTTGTCTTTAAGTAAGATACTTAAAGAATTTTTTATTATTACAATAATATCAAAATATACTATAAAAATCAATACAAAATTGTAAAAAATAATAAATTATTTTTTACAAAACTAATAATAGATTTAAAGTGCAAAATACTAATAATTATAACATCATCAATAACTATAGTCATTTTTATAAATCTTTAAGTATCTTACTTAAAAACAAAAACATAAGAAGGAGAGGTAAAATATGTTAAAAGAAAAAGTAAAAAACAAAAGATTAAACATTAAAGGTACTAATAAAGGTATCACTCTAATTGCCTTAGTTATTACAATAATTGTTATCTTAATCCTAGCAGGAGTAAGTATTAACACATTATTTGGAGATAATGGGTTACTAACAAAAGCACAAGAAGCAGCAGATGCAAACACAAGAGCAGGGGCGTACGATAAGGTAGCAACAGAAGTATTTGCAAGTTATGATAATGATGGAACTTTAAATGAAGACACATTAAGAACAAATTTAAAAAGAATAGGAGGAACAACAGAAGATGGAAAAGATTTAGAAGACGAAGAGCAAGAAGGATTTCCAATAACAATAAAAATGGATGGAAGTACATTTCTCATAAATGGTGAAGGAAATACAATAAGTACAGATGAAATAAAAATAGGAAATGCAATAAATGCAGAAAATTATGGAAATGAAGTAAAAACAAAAAATTCAAAAACAGAATTATCAAATGGAACATGGAGATTATTTTATCAGGATGGGAATTACACATATATAATACATGATGAGTTAGTATCATTAAATGGTTCATTAGAAGATAAATATGGAGATAATTATAACAGTGGAACAGTAGGAGCAATAGGACAAGCATTAAATCCAATGATAAAAGCACAAAAACCAGACATGTTTACATTAAGTGACGGTCTACAAAATATGAAAGGAGTAGCTTACTTAACAGATCCGGATAAATGGAAAGAATATTCAAGCGGATTAAATGGAGCATTATATGCGATAGGAGGCCCAACAATAGAATTATTTAGAGCATCATTTAATGCTGCAATAAAAACGCATGAGGAAATGAATGATGCAACGGAAATATCGGAATTCACAATTGGTGACACTGGATATAGTGAGGAAGAAGTGATGATAGGTAACGATTTTTTCAAAACAGACTATAGCAAAGGAATATACAGAAAAGGAGATGAAGACGTCGGTTGGTGGTTGGCTTCGCCTCGCGGGTACTACAATGATTTCGCTTTGTGGATAGTTAGTGAGTATCAGGGGATTTTGAGCGAATGTGAAGAAAATTGGGTGGCGGGTTTTGTCCGTCCTTTGGTTTGTTTTCAAACATCAGAATTCAACTCATTATACAGTTGTGACTCAGAATAGTTGAAGATTTTACTGAGTTTTGAGGGGAAATTGCCATAATATTATAAATCATTAGGATGGGGACGAAAAACATCAAAAAGAGCATATGTTTATCTTAGGATAAATCTATGCTCTTTTTTTATGTTTCTTCATTCTAAAACCTTGTTTTTTTCGTAAAAACATTATATAATATAAAGCATATTGAGGATAGGAGATGATATCATGCAAGTTAGCAAAGAAGAACTTTTGCA
>CANQEA010000065.1 GCA_947594095.1 uncultured Clostridia bacterium
ATTAAGGATATAAGTGAATTGATAAATATGGAGATATAATATTAAGGAAAATCATCCCTACAAATTACAATTATATATTATCTAAATAAAAAATAAATAAATCCAAATATCATTTTGTTAATAGATATTTGGATCTTATTTATTTTTTACTTGGTTTCTTATAGTTCATTATATCACTTAGGTTACAATTAAATTCATATCTATAACCTATATAAAAGTATTAAATTATCTAAAATACTCAACTGTGAAAATATGACAATTTATAATATTTTTATATGGTTAAATTTCCTTGTTTGCCTAAAATTGATATTGTAAAATAAGTATATTTATGATAGAATTATTAGTGATTATAAAAGTATAAAGGAGATGCTAAAAGATGGGAAAAAGAAGTAAAAAAACTAAGTTAAGTACTATTATTATAATTATAGCAATAATATTCATTGTCATTATTGGAGTTATATTATTAAATAGATACACTGGCATATTACAAATTGGAAAAAATTGCAATATAGGAGATACAACATCTAATTCTTATTTTGAAGTAACATTAAAGAACGTTGAATTTACAGATAAAATTAATTTGAGATATACTCCTAATAGTTATGGAGGAGCGGAGTTTTGTTTACCAACAACTGAAACAGATTCCAGTTATGTTATAACCAGTAAAGAAGATACTATATTTCTTTCTTATATATTAGAGTACAAATATATAGGCAAAAGTGATTATTCAGATACTGATGATATTGGTAAACCTATTTTAACATTTGACAAAGATTATACTTATTCAAAAGATTTTATGAGTGCTGTTAATAATGGAAAAGATAATGATAATTGGACTATATTAAATAGTGATATTTCAGGAAATGATAAAATACTACATTTCTCTAATAATTATAGACCATTAGAAGACAAAACTTATACAATTAGAGGATTTATTTCAGTTCCAGCAAAATTAAAAGACAGTGATAATTCTTTAACTATACAGTTTCAAACTTTATCGGACAACAAGTTTAAAATTAGATAATGTATACCTAGATTATAAAATTACAAAGTAGTTATTCACTATTTCCTAAAATCCTCCTTGTTAACTAACGTTCAAAAAGTTTTTTTTCTAAAAATTGGAAGTTTTTTGAAAATTTGTCAAAATCTTGAAAATCTGTACATTTCATTGACTTTTTAAATAATGCATAATATAATATATGTACATAAATTATAAATATTATCACTAAAATATTTATAATTTAAATTTAATAAAAAAGGAGGAGGGGAAAATATGAATAAAACTACCTGTAAGATATTAGTTTTATTGCTTGTTTCATTGTTTTTACTATTTAATTTATCTTTTCTAAATGTTAATACATTAAGTTTAGCTAAGAAATCTGCAAGTGATTCAAAAGAATCAATGGTTAAAGAATCAAAAGTTAGAGTTCCACAAGAAGAAACATTAAAAGATACTTCATCAAAGGTAGTAGCAACAAAGGCTGAAACTACAAAAGAAGTATTAACATCAGAAGCTAAAGATGTAGAAGAAATAGTAGTACAAGGAAAAGATGTTTTAGAAAAAGTAACAGAACCAGAAGTTGTTACTGTAGAGGAAAAAGCTGATCCTGAAGATATAGCAGTTCCAGTAGAAGAACAAGAAGCAGAAGAACCAGTAGTTGAAGAACTAGCAATTGAAGTTCCAGTACCTAAAACTTTAGAAGTAACAGAACAAGAAATTGTTACTACAGAGGAAAAAGCTGAAGAGCCAGCAGTTGAAGAGCTAGCAGTTCCAGTAGAAGAACAAGAAGCAGATGTACCAGTAGTTAAAGAACCATCAATTGAGGTACCAGAACCTAAAGTTCAAGAAGTAACAGAACCAGAAGTTGTTACTGTAGAGGAAAAAGCTGATCCTGAAGATATAGCAGTTCCAGTAGAAGAACAAGAAGTAGATGTACAAGCAGTTGAGGAACTAGTAGTTCCAGCAGAAGAACAAAAAGCAGAAGAACCAGTAGTTGAAGAACTAGCAATTGAAGTTCCAGCACCTAAAACTTTAGAAGTAACAGAACCAGAAGTTGTTACTGTAGAGGAAAAAGCTGAAGCTGAGGAACTAGCAGTTCCAGTAGAAGAAACAGATGCACCTATAGTTGAAGAACTAGAAGTTCTAACAGAAGAGCAAGAAGCAGATGTACCAGTAGCTGAAGAATCAGCAGATACTACTGTTCCACATGGACCTTTTAGACCAGATGAATGGACTAAAATGACTAGTGATGGAACTGATCAAAAAATTACTGTTAGTTATCAAGGACACTATTGTTATGTAAGTTTTGCAAAATTTAAATGTAATTTAACTATGTGTGACGGATTTAATGGATCTGCAGAACAAATTGAAGCAAGAAGAGGCGGATGTACAGTTGGTATAAATGCACCTGCTGCAAAAGATGGATATGTTTTCAAAGAGTGGAAGAAAATAGGCAAAGAGTTAGTTCAAGGAACTGAATCTTCATATTATGAGGTTTATGAAGCAATTTATGAAAAAACAGCTGAAGAAACAGATAAAGATAAAGTTTCTACATTATTAGAACAACCAGTTGTAGAAGTTGCGGAAGCTACAGAAGTTGTAGAAGCTTCAAAAGTTGCAGAAGTTAAACCTGTAGAAAAAGATCATACATGTTACAGACCAGAAAATGATGAATGGACTAAAATTAGTGATTACAACAGTGCAACAATCACTTTAACTTTTGGTGGTTGCTATAGTTATGTAAGTTTTGCTCAATTTGTATGTGATATAAACATGTGCGAAGGATTCAACGGTGCTACTCAAAAATATGTAGCTAGAAGAGGTGAATCAACAGAAACTATAACAGCTCCAACAGCAAAACAAGGTTTTAAATTTGATCATTGGACAAAAGAAAAAAAGGTTGACGAAAAAACTGGTATTACAATAGATACTTATAGAGCGGTTTATGTAGAAGACAAATAATTAATATATGTAATAATATAAAAAAGTATAAAAAGACTTGAGAGTAAATCTCAAGTCTTTTATGCTAGAAAACTAAATCATTATTTCGAAATACACCGGAACTTTCAATTGGATTGAACTCGCAAATATCAAAGATAATTTCTCCTTTATCAGAATATTCAAAGAAATCAACACAATAGGATGAAGGGAAATCTTTGTTTTTTGATAATTCTTTTATTTTGGTTTGAACTTTCTCAATAATATACGGTTCAACTTCCACCAAATCATCAGAAACTCTTGAAATGCACCAGATTTTGTTTTTTACAACAAAAACTCTCCATTCCCGGTTCCCATACTCATCTTTAATAATAGAAAGAGTATCTGTTATCAATATTGGTGTTGAATTATCAGATATTATCATGTTACCGCCGAACATACTGTGGCCTACATGGGCAAACAGACCCTTAGAGTTCTTCATCTGTAAAATATGACATATACCTGAAAATTGCTTTTCTACAGTCTTTATAAAAAAGCTTTTTCCATACTTATTTTCATAAAAGTCAAGATTTTTTTGAACTTCTCCAAATGTAGTACGTAAAAATTTTCTTTGAACGTTAATATAGTCAAACCAATTTTTAACGATTTCGGAATCTGCCTGTGTAACAATAGAGTTTCCTCCATTTTTTTCAAGTGCATTGAGCAATTGTACTGATTCTTGAATTTTGCATCTTGGAAAAATTTCCTTCCCCTTGATATCAACAGCATTGCCATTGCAATCAATAAAAGTTTGTGTCCTTAAATCAAATAATAATAATTTACCTTTTTGTTTTGCTAGCATAACATCTTCCTGGGCTATCCGGTAAAAAGATTCTTCCCTATAATCATTATATTGGTCTAAATCAAGAAATACCGAAATATCCCCAGTTTTTGTCGGAAAACAATAGTAATCCAATTCATCTCCTCCTTAAATGTACTAATTTATATATGAAAACTTAACATATTTATGTTAAGGAACAAAAGGAAATATATAATAAATGGCAATTTGCCAATTTAGATATATTTTAACATATTTTACATAATTATGCAACTTGGATATAAAAATTAAGAAATAGCGAGAACTCAAAAAAATTCTCGCTATCCTGAACTTGTGGTATTATTTAGTATAAGTATACTTTCCGTCAATTACGACCTGGTTTCTTCCGTCGTTAGATGCTCTGGTATATCCAGTTACAGCAGCTGAAATATTATATCTTTCAGCATGCTCAATAACTCTAAATGCTTCGCCTTTAGATTTAACAATTATTTCCATGCCAACACCCATATTAAAGGTTTGATACATGTAATAATCATCAATGCCGCCTATTTCTTGAATTGCTCTGAAAATTGGCGGGACACTCAAATCAGGAGTACTGAATTTTTCATACCTTATAGCATGTCCGAAATTGATAGACTTTGTTAAGCCTCCGCCAGAACAATGAATGATACCACTTACTTGTATATCATCCTGCAATATATCCCTTATTACAGGGAGATATGTTCTTGTAGGAGATAAAATTGCCTCAGCAATTGTAAGTGATGTACCCTCTAGTTTGTCCTCTAAGCGGTACTTCCCGCAAAAAAGTTTTTGCGGATCTATGGTTCCGTCCATCGTTTCTGTGTACTTACGATAATAAGGGCCTAAAAGCGTATTAATCGCAAGAGTCAGGCCGTTACTCCGGATGCCTGAATTTTCCTTATCCTCATAAGTACTTTGACCATAGGATGCTAAGCCAACAATATATTCTCCAAGATTGATATTACTGCAATCAATTATTTTACTTTTTAAAATAACTGCACTTGCAGTAACGTCAATTCCCATAGTTGTTGTGTAGCTTCCTACATCTGCCGTTTCTCCGCCGGCGTTATACAGGTTTATGCCTAAATCCTGCATTTTTTTGAAGAAATTCGAGTACCCCTGAATAACCTTCGCCAAGGCTTCGTCATTAACTCGGTTTGAGTTTCTAGCGATATGGTTCGAGATATAGATATCATTTGTGATACCTACACAGGCCATATCGTCAGTGTTCATGACGATAGCATCTTGCGCCAGATTATACAGGAAGTCATCACTAATTCCTTCCTTCATGGCTAAGTAGGCAACATTGCTTTTTGTGCCTACACCGTCGGAATGTATTACCTGAGCATATTTATTTATTACGCTACTAGGCAAATTCCGCGACATGGGAACAATTTGGCAAAAAGCCCCAGGGTATAAACCCTTTGATAGGTTCTTTGTCGCCTTGTGTACCCCTGTCTTTTTTGAGGATACCCCAAGTTCTGCATAGGGGTCTTTACTTAAATTTTTCCCCATAAAATCAACCTCCTTAAATTATTACTAAGGTTTATAAGTTACATTTATTTGGCCTAAACCAAATACACAAGAATTATATCAAAGTTACATAATTTTGTCAACAGAAAACAGCAGTAATTAACTTTTTTCATAAAATCTGTAATAAATATTGACGATTTTTGTTTTTTTGTTTAAAATATAACATAGCATATCAAAAGAAGAACAAGAAAATATAGGAGTTGAAAATAAATGAAAATATTCAAAAGAATAATGCTAATAATATTGATAGTAATAATAGCTTTAGTTGGTTGGTTTATATATAAAACAAACAAAAATGGTGGAGGATTAAGTGGAGCACTTGCAACAGTTGTAGGACATGATGAGAATACAAAAAAAAATTTAGGAGAGCTTAAAGTATTAATAGTAGGTGTTAGCAATGGAATAGAAGCAAAATTATCTGATACAATAATGGTTGCATCATATAACCCAAATACTCAAAAAGCAACTTTACTTTCTATACCTCGTGACACA
This sequence comes from uncultured Clostridia bacterium, assembly GCA_947594095.1. The sequence continues at coordinate 5,802 of CANQEA010000065.1, forward strand.
TACATTGGTAGAAACAAAAACACAGCAACAGCAAATGACAAAATAAATGCCATTTATAGTTACACACAAGACCCAGAAAAATTACTTAAAGCTGTAAATGATATAACTAACTTAGGAATTAAATATTATGTTGTAATAGAAACAGAAGCATTAGTAAAAGTAGTAGATGCAGTAGGTGGAATTACATTTAATGTTCCAATAGATATGGACTATGATGATGTAACGCAAGACTTACACATTCATTTAAAAGCTGGAGAACAATTACTAGATGGTAGAAAGGCAGAACAAGTAGTTCGCTTTAGACATAATAATGATGAAACAACATATTCAGAAGAATATGGAGGTAATGACTTAGGAAGAATGAGAACTCAAAGAGAATTTTTAACACAAGTTATGAATCAAATATTAAAACCAGAAAACATATTCAAGGTTGGAGAATTTTTAGATATACTAAATGAAAACGTAAAAACTAATATTAGCTTAGATGTAGCAAAAGATTATATTCCATATGCAGTAGAATTTAAAACAGAAAATCTACTTACAGAAACCTTGCCAGGTACAAGCGAATTTTGTAATATTGTGTGGGTATATTTAGTAAATAAAACTAAAACCGAGCAAGTAATTCAAAAATTATTTTATGATAGAGATATTGAAATAGATGAAGATGTAGATCCAGCAGAAAAGAAAAATATAAAAATAGAAATTATTAATGGTTCAGGAGAAAAAGAATTACTAGAACAAACAGCAGAAACATTAAAGAGTGCAGGATATACAGTAAAAGAAAAATCTACAACAAATAAAGTTGCAAAAACTGTAATAGCAAATAAATCTAATGTAAAAGAAGCATATTTAAATAATATAAGAGACTTAATACAAACAGGAACAATAGGAAAATCAAAAACAACCTCTTATGATTATGATGTAACCATCATATTGGGAGAACAATAGAAAAGTCGCTATTTAGGTAGTTCCTAAATAGCGATATTTTGTAATTAATAAAGAAAGGAGAAATACCTATGGCAGTAAAATGGACAGATGAACAAAAAGACGCAATATTAGAGATTGGTTCAAATATCTTAGTTGCAGCAGCAGCTGGTAGTGGAAAAACAGCAGTATTAGTAGAAAGAATCATTCAAAAAATAGTTACTAAACAAATTGACATAGATAAACTTTTAGTTGTAACATTTACCAACAGTGCAGCAGCAGAAATGAGAGAAAGAATATTAGATGCAATTTATAAAAAGCTAGAAGAAGAGCCAGAAAATGAAAATTTACAAAGACAAATAACTTTACTTGCAAAAGCAAGCATTTGTACAATTGACTCTTTTTGTTT
>CANQEA010000066.1 GCA_947594095.1 uncultured Clostridia bacterium
AAGAAAAATATATTTTTGTCTTTTTGATATCCAAAATATTTATTTTTTTCGAAGAATTCTATTGTTTGTTTGTTGTTTTCTCTACTTGTCATAATAAACCATGGGATTGTTACTCCATATTTTTTCCCTGCTTCTTTTAAACTATCACATAATAATTCAAATAATGACTTATGTGAGCTAAGTCCAATGTCATATGTACCTTTTGGTCCGTCATGTCCAAGTCTTGTTCCTTGACCTCCTGCCATTGTAACTGCAGCAAGTTTTCCTTCTTTTATTGCTTTTTTACCTATTTCTTCATAATATTTATATTTTTCATTTAACTTATATTTATCCAAATAATCTATTGGTGTTATTTCATCACCTTCTGTAATTGCTTTTCTTTTTGTGGTATCATATAGATGCTTTATTAAATCAAAGTCAATATTTTCAATTTGATTTAGTAATTCTTTCTTTTTTTCATCATCTAACTTTTCATACATGTTTAGTAGATGTTCTTGACCATATTTTTTTAGAGTAATTTTTATTTCATTTAATTGTTTTTCCATATGCTATTTGTTCCTCCCTCATGTTATTACTAGTTTGATAGTATCTTTCAAACTTTCTTATTTTTTACTTTTCTTCATTAATATAATAAAACAGATATATATTACATTATAATATCTGTTCTTCTTTTATATACCATTTTGGAAAATTTATCAATAGTTTATGGAAAATTTATTAATTTTCTTATATTTTGCATTCACCTGTAGTTTTTAAAATCTTACTATAATTTTGAACTATTTCTTCTGCTTCTTTATCTATTTCATCTATATTATAACAATCTATTATTTTTATATATTCATAATTTTGATTATTTTCTTTTAATTCATTATTTATACTTTCTATATAATTTTTGTTTCCTTTTATAAATACTATATCATATGGTTTTATGTTTTTTATTTTGTTTTTAGTTTCATTTTTCCAATTTATATTAAAGATTTTTTCTTTATCTGCTTCGTCTATAGTTATTTTTTCTAATATTTCTTTTACTGTTTTTTCTAAATTCTTTTCTGTAAGTATTGCTATATTTTTATTCTCCTGTATTTTTTTGTGAATATAAGGTAAACTTATTAATTCAAAATGGTAATCACTCGTATAAAATACACATGTCTTTTCTCTCGTCTCTAAATTCTTTTTCATAAAAACATCCCTTCTAATCCGATAAAAAGTTACGGAAATCTTTGTTTCATTTGTTAAATAAGTACTGGTAAATTTTACCATTGTTTTTGAAATATGTCAATAATATTTCAAATAAAATTCATCGACTTTTTTCGTCATAAATTACATTTTGCTCTGATTTTACTATTTTTTAAGGTTTTTAGAAAAATTTAATATCTATCATTGTATAAAATTTCAAAAATTGTTAACAATATATTTAAAGAAAATTTTTGAAAAAAAGTTTTTGGGAGGTAACATATGAAAAAATTTTTAAATATTTTTAAATTACCCAAGGTAAAAATGGTAATAATTTTAAGTTTTCTACTATTTGCTTATACAACTATTTGTGCTGTTTCTTATTGTGAAAATATATCTTCAAATATTGCAGATAGTGTATTTAGATTACATGTAATTGCAAATAGTGATGAAAAAGTTGACCAAGATTTAAAATATGTCGTTCGTGATAATTTAATTAATTATATGAATAATTTGTGCAAGGATTGTAAAAGTAAAGAAGAGGCAATTGAAATAGCTAAAACTCATCAAGAAGATTTTTACAAAATTGCTTCTGATACAATAAAAGAAAATGGCTTTGATTATCCTGTTAAAATAGAAATTGGAAATTTTGAATTTCCTACAAAACATTATGGAGATATTTCTTTACCCGCTGGTTTTTATGATGCCTTAAAAGTTGAAATTGGTGAAGCTAAAGGCCAAAATTGGTGGTGTGTAATGTTCCCTCCTTTATGTTTTGTAGATATTTCTTCTGGCATTGTTCCAGATGATTCTAAACAAGTTATGGAAGATTCTATGTCTGAAGAAGAGTTTGCTTTGGTTTCAGATAATTCTAATCCTGAAATTAAATTTAAATTTAAATTGTTAGAGTTTTTTGTAAATAATGGTTTTATAACTGCTGATTTAGATTAAAATTTCGCTCACTTTCTCACTATAATTTATAATGTAAAAACGCCACTAATTAGGTGGCGTTATTTTTAATCATAGGTATTGCAAATTTCTTTACTTTATGTTATATTTTAATTAAATGATAGAGTGTTTATAATAACGCTCTTTTTAGTTTATAGATAATTCAGGAAGGGGAATAAATTTGGAAAAACTAGTAGTACATGGTCCTACACCTTTAAAAGGTGAAGTAATTATAAATGGTGCAAAAAATGCAGCTGTGGCTATTCTTCCTGCCACATTATTAATAGATGGTGTTTGTACAATTGAAAATTTACCAAATATAAGTGATATACAAATATCTTGCAATATTCTAGAAAGCTTAGGAGCAAAAATAACATGGAATGATAAAAATTGTATAACAATAGACACAAGAAACATATCAACAACAAAAACTCCGCTAGAATTAACAAGTAAATTTAGAGCTTCTTACTATTTAATAGGCTCTATGCTTAGCAGAATGGGAGAAGTTGAAGTTGGTATGCCTGGTGGCTGTAAACTTGGTGCAAGACCAATTGACCAACATATAAAAGGCTTCGAACTACTAGGTGCAACAGTTTCTGTTGAAAATGGAAAAATTTACGCAAAAGGCAAAAAACTAAAAGGCTCACCAATTTACATGGATATAGTATCTGTGGGCGCTACAATTAATGTTATGCTTGCTGCAGTTTTAGCCAAAGGTACAACTATAATTGACAATGCTGCCAAAGAGCCTCACATTGTTGATGTTGCAAACTTTCTAAATACAATGGGAGCAGATATTCGTGGAGCAGGTACAGATGTTATAAAAATAAATGGTGTAGAAAAGTTAGAAGGAAATGCTACATATTCAATTGTTCCTGATCAAATAGAAGCTGGTACTTTTATGCTTGCAGCTGTTGCAACTAAAGGTGATTTACTAATTAAAAATTGTATAACAAAACACTTAGATTCTTTAACTGCTAAAATTATAGAAGTTGGAGGAAATGTTGAAGATTTTGGAGATAGTTTACATGTTTGGTGTAATAAAAGACCTTCAAGTGCAAATATAAAGACTTTACCATACCCTGGTTTTCCAACTGATTTACAACCTCAAATGGGAGTTGTTCTTTCTTTAGCAGATGGAAGCAGTATCATTAATGAAAGTATTTGGGATTCCAGATTCCAATATACAGACGAATTAAACAAAATGGGTGCTAAAATTACGGCTCAAGGTAAAACAGCATTTTTTGAAGGTGTTAAAAAATTAACTGGAGCCCCAGTATATTCTACGGATTTACGTGCAGGTGCAGCTCTTGTTATTGCAGGGACTGCAGCATATGGAACTACTGAAATTTACAATTTAGAATATATTGATAGAGGCTATGAGAATATAGAAGAAAAGTTTAGAAAAATTGGAGCAAAAATCGAAAGAGTAGAAGAATAAAAAACGAAGGAAGTAATTTACATGCTTAATTTTTGTAGTTTATATAGTGGAAGTAGTGGTAATTGTTCACTAATTCAAACAGAAAATACAAATTTATTAATTGATGCAGGTGTAAGTAGCAAAAAAATAGAAAATACGCTAACTGATTTAGGTATTAGCCCAGAAAATATTGACGCAATTTTAGTTACACATGAACATGCAGACCATGTTCAAGGTCTTGGTACATTTTCTAAAAAATTTGATACTCCTGTTTTTACAAATATTGAAACATTAGATTCTATGCCAAAACAAAGAGATAAATTGTCAAGCAAAAATATAAATTTGTTTAAGGTTAAAGAAAAGTTTTCTATTGGAGATTTAGATATAGATTCTTTTTCTATTCCACATGATGCTGCAAATCCCTGTGGATTCAATATCTCAAAAGATGGTAAAAAAGTAAGTATAGCAACAGATATCGGCCATATGACAAATGATATTCTAAAAAAATTAGAAGAAAGCAAACTAGTTTTATTAGAATCAAATTATGACCCCGAAGTTTTAAGGTGTTCTCGCTATCCTTTTATTTTAAAAAGTAGAATCGCAGGACCTACTGGCCATTTATCTAATGAAGCTGCAGGAAAAACTATTTCTCGTTTACTTCCATCAGGCCTTAAATATGCACTTCTTGGGCATTTAAGTAAAGAGAGTAACTTCCCAGAACTTGCATATAAAACTGTTGTTGATGAATTAATAGAAAGTAATTATGATGAAGACTCTTTGTCTCTTAGTGTGGCTAATAGAGAAAGTCCAAGTAATTTTATTACAATATAAATTATTGATTAATAGGATATAGAAAGCAGTGGTTTTATGGTTACAATTAATGTTGTTTGTGTCGGAAAAATTAAAGAAACATATCTAAAAGATGCAATTTCTGAATATTCTAAAAGATTATCTAAATATTGCAAATTAAATATTGTTGAACTTCAAGATGAGAAAATCCCACAAAATTTGAACTCTACTATTGCTAATGAAATTAAAAATAAAGAATGTGAAAATATTTTACGTCATCTTTCTAAATCTACTTATCCTATTGCATTAGATTTAACTGGTAAAATGTATTCTTCTGAAGAATTTTCTAAAAAACTTGAAAATCTATGTATGGAGACCTCTGAAATTTCTTTTATAATTGGTGGCTCTTTAGGTTTAACTGATAATTTACTTAAGTCTTGTAAAGAAAAAGTATGTTTTTCTAAAATGACTTTTCCTCACCAATTGATTAGAGTTTTTTTACTTGAACAACTTTTTAGAGCTTTTAAAATTTCTAATAATGAAACATATCATAGATGATATTTAAGTATGTAGAGAAATTATTTATATTAATTGGCACACACAAATTACTCCCATTAATATAAATAAAGGGACTTATTTCTCTACAAAATTAATAACTTATTTTGAAATTATTTCTAGAATCTTCTTTGATAAATAATGAATCATAACTTTTCTTGTTATAAAAAATATTGATATAAAAATTAAAATTTTTGCAATCATTTAAATTGTCCTTCTTAAAATTTTTTATAATTATATATCATTTGTTCTGTTATGTCAACAAAAAGTCGTCGACATAAATCGACAGATATATTCTCTAAAAGGCCATAATATTACTTATTAATACACTTGTTAGAATACCTACAATATCAGCAGTTAGAGCTGCTAATAAAATATATCTTGTCTTTTTTATTTTTACACATCCAGTGTAGATTGCAATTGTGTACAATGTAGTTTCTGTTGAACCCATAATTATTGATGCAATTGTGCCAAGTCTACTATCTATCCCATATGTTTTCATGATATCTGTTGCCACTGCAATAGAACTACTACCAGATATTGGTCTTAGCATTGCAAGTGGCATTAGTTCACTAGGGAATTTTATAACATTTAATAAAGGTGTTATAAAATGTATTATCATATCTAAAATTCCGGAACTTCTTAACGCTCCAATTGCCACAAATAATCCAACTAAGGTTGGAAAAATATTAAGTACAATTTCGATTCCTTCCTTACTTCCTTCTAAAAAATCATCAAATACTTTATTCTTTTCTTTTAAACCATATATAACAATTAGAAGTATAATTAAAGGCATTGCTAAACTTGATATAAAATTTAAAATATTCAACTTAAACCTCTTTTCCTTAAACAATTACAGTTCAATATAATTTCAGACTGCTTTTCTATTTTTAGTTAATTTTTATTTTTTCCTATTCTTATTAGTAATTTTGTCATACTAACTCCTGCAATGGCTGCAGCAATTGTTGCAATCCAAACCGGAACTATTATTGCAGTTGGGTTACTTGACCCAAGTGAATCTCTTATTGCAATTACTGTAGTTGGAATAATTTGTATAGATGCTGTATTTATTACAATAAACATCATCATTGAATTTGTTAAAGTATCTTTTTTAGGATTTTCTTTTTGCATTGATTTCATTGCTTGTAATCCTAAGGGTGTTGCTGCATTCCCTAACCCTAGAATATTTGCTATCATATTCATTGATATTTCTTTTTCTACTTTTTTATTTTCTTTCATTTCTGGGAATAAAAATTTTATAATTGGATGTAAAAATTTAGTAAGTTTTTCAATTAAACTTGTTTTAGCAGCAATTTTCATAATTCCATTCCACAGACAAATCGTTCCGGAGTAAGTTAATGCTTAAACTTACCGCTTCTTCCGTACTTGAAAATATTGATGAATTTAAATTTTCTAAATTTCCTGAAAAAATTGCATAAGAAAATGATAAAATTATAAAAATTGGCCAAACTATATTTAACATCTAAATCACCTAAATAATACTATTCATAGAAAATTTTTTTAATTACAACTTTATATGTGTAAAAACTGTAAAGCTCCATATTTATGCCACCTTTGTCATATTGAAGTATTTATATACTCAATATAGTTTAATCGCAAACCCTCTGCGTAGAAGGGTTTTAGGAATATGCAAAAAAAATAAATTTTTGATTGACCTATATCATTATTTATGATATATTTAAACTATGGATTGTATTATTAACTTTTAAGGAGGATTATGTATGAAGTCAACAGGCATCGTAAGAAGAGTCGACGAACTTGGTAGAGTTGTTATTCCTATAGAAATTAGAAATAAACTTAATATCTCTGAAAGAGATCCAATAGAAATTTACGTCGATAATTCTTTAATTATTCTAAAAAAATATGAAGAGAGCTGCGTTTTCTGTGGTAATACTGAAAATCTTATGAGTTACCAAGACAAATTAGTTTGTAAAAAATGCGCTCAAAAAATAAGTAATTTAAGTAAAAAGAGTGAAAACTAAATTTCACTCTTTTATATTATAATTTTTTAATTTCTAAACCTATAAAATTAATTCTTAACTAACTTATATAAATTTCTGATATATTTCGTTTTTATTTACACCTCTGTCTTTTGCAATTTTTTTAATAATTTCTTTCTTGTCTAAACCTTCCTCTTCATAAAATTTATAATGTTCTTCTAAAGAAAGATTATTTAAATCATTTTCTTTTTCTTCATTATTTTTTTCAATGATTAAAACACATTC
>CANQEA010000067.1 GCA_947594095.1 uncultured Clostridia bacterium
AAAATTAGTTACGGGCCAGTAGCATTTTAAATTATAATGAACTGCAACTGAACTGTAACTAATTTTAATTATTTTCTAAGCTAAATTGTATGAAAGGTTCTGAAATAATAATGAGATATTTAAAAAATAAGAATCTATTACTAATCTTAACAATATACACAATAATAACAATATATATAATTATAAATGATAAATCAATTTACACAAATATAATAAATCCTTTGTTTTGGTTATGTGTAATTATATATCTGCTATGGTATATGAAACATTGCTATATAAGGCTTTCAGGGGATAGAAAATATTTAATATACATTATTATCATTTCGTGTATACATGCTATAGTCTACTTTTACCTAGGATTTATTTTTGGATTTTCTAAAAACCCATATAATCATGACATACAATCTATATTTCATAATATTATAATACAAGTAATTCCAATAATTGGAGTTGAAATGGCAAGAGGAGTTTTGGTTATTCAAAATAAAAATAATAAACCTGCTTTAATATATATAACAATTGTTTTGATTTTAATAGGTATTAATTATAATGTTTATTCTAACCTATTTGCTGATAAAGAACAATTTTTTAAATATAATTGTAGCAATATATTACCTTCAATTTCATTAGGTATATTATATACCTATTTGACACAAAAAGGTTCTTATATGCTTCCACTTTTTTTTAGACTTTTTAACAGATTTTTGGTTATACTACTTCCTATTTTGCCAAATATAGATTGGTTTATTACTGGATCTATTTATATACTATCTCCTGTTTTAATTTATATATTATTTAAATATAAATATACAAAAGAGAAACAAGATATAAGAAAAAAACGTGAAAATTCAAATGTAAAAATTGGATATATAATTACATTGATTTTAGCAATTACGCTTATCTGTTTTATGTTAGGAGCATTTAAATATGAACCAATTACAATACTTACAAATAGTATGTCTACTACGTTTAACCGTGGAGATGTATTAATTTACCAAAAACTAACTGATGACGAATTAAAAAATATACCTTTATATTCCATAATTGTTTACAGTATTGGAGACCAATATATTGCACATAGAGTTGTTTCTATAACAAAAGAAAATGATACAGTATTTTATCAAACAAAAGGAGACAGTAATAATGTAGCTGACACTCTTTTAGTACTTCCGAATCAAATTAAAGGCGTTTATATATTCCATATTAAATATGTAGGGTTTCCGTCAGTTTGGTTGCATGATTATTTTAATTCGGAAAATAAAAATGGCAAAGCAAAATAATATAATTTGTTCATTTTACAGATATAGTATAACGAGGATAAGGAAGGAGAGAGATTATTTATGAAAAAAGAAAATAGAAGAAAAAGATATCGATTCAGAAGCAGGAAAAGTAAAAATAACAAAATAAATTATATTACAATTTTTACATTTATAGTTACAATTGTAACAAGTTTTGCATTTCTTAGGTTAGGGATTGACTCGAAAAATAGTATAAAACCAGACTATAGCTATTCGGTTCAAAAAAGTAGCCCATATGAGGTTATATTATTACCAAATGATTTTTATGCAGAAAAAATTCTTCCATCTAATCGTTATTATGCTTCTAAATCAATTGACTCTTTTAATATAAATTTTAAATATAATTTTAAAGGTAGTAGACAAACTAACATAGAATATATTTATGGCATAACAGCTGATTTAGTTGGAACAGTTGATACAGGCGATGGTCAGAAAAAAGAAGTGTGGGTAAGAAATTATGTTTTACAAGAAAATGAAACAAATTCTAACATTAATACAGATGAATTTTTAGTTAATAAAAACATCAATATAGATTATAAAAGTTACAACAATCTAGCACGTGCCTATGAAAAAACCTATGGGATAACTATTGAAACAAATTTAAAAGTACATCTTAATATTTCTTATTTAATTGATTTATCTCAAGATAAAATAGAAGATAACATAGAACTAAACATTCCAATTACAAATACTATAACAAATATAAATGAAGATTACCAAAATGATACAACTAAAGACATCTTTTTAAATAATGAACAATTAAATATTAAGGAAAATGTTTTCTATGTAATTTCAGGATTATTTTTACTTGGTGCTATATCTATTGTTATAATAAGAATTATAATAAAAAACAAATCTACTCCTGAAGAAATTTATAATCATAATATTAAACGAATTTTAAAATATTACAAAGATTTAATTGTAACTGTTTCTAATGAACCTAATTTATCTAACTTAGAGGTTATGAATATTAATATCTTAGATGATTTAATTGATGTGGCAGAACAAAATCAAAGTAATATAATCCATTACGAAGCCGTCAAAAATGAAAGAAGTAATTTATACGTTATTGTTGGAAACTATGTATATATTTATGTTGTAACAGCATCAGATATAAAATAAAAATTCCTAGATAGTTAAACTATTTAGGAATTTTTACAATATTTTTAATTAATAGTGAGATTTTTTATAATTCTATACACTTCACCCCAATTTGAAACTTCTTTTAAATTAGATTTTTCAGTAATGTGTTTTCTGTCTAGTAAGTGTAAATATATTGAAAAGATTCCTTGATTTGATAAATCTTCACAAATATTATAATAATCATCTATCATTATATTTATATTTTCTGATTTACAAATTTCTGTTTTATCTTTATGACCCCAAAAATATTTGTCAAATTTAATATTTGCATCTTCTAATTTTTCTTTTGCTATCTTTATACCTATATCTGAAAAACTACCTCTTGCAGTTATAACAATTAATTCATGCCCATCCTTTTTTAATAAGTCAATAACTTCTTTTGCCCCAGGTATAATATTAAAATCTTTAATATCTACATATTTGTTTAAAAAGTTTTTTAATTCATCATCTGACCAATTGTATTTGGTTTGAACACGTGGCTCATCTTTTTTTATGATGCTATTTTTATTTAGCTCTACGCAGTCATATAATTCTGCGTAAGTTGCCCAAAACAATTCAGTATCAAAGACAACGCCATCTAAATCGATTCCTATTTTCATTTTTTTACCTCCATTTTTAGAATAAATTCTTTTCCATTTAAATAGTCTAAAATAGAATTATTATCAGAAAAATTAAATTTTAAAATATAATTACTAAGAACTTGATACTTTTTTCCGAATTTTTTATTTATTTCATTAATTCCATATTTTCCGGTCACCAATAATCGGGTAACCTAAGTATGCTAGATGAGCTCTAATTTGATGTGTTTTACCAGTTTCAATTTCAACATCTAAAACACAAGTATTGTCAGCATTTTCTTTTAAAACAGTATATTTAGTAATTATTTTTTGACATCCTTTTTGAAAAGAATCACGAATAAAAACTTGTGATTTTTTTGAATCTTTAAACAAGTAAGCCTCACACTTTTTATGCTTTTCTTTGGGTATGCCATAAACTAATGCTAAATAATGTTTTTCAATCTCATGATTTTTAAATTTATCAAGTAAAATATCTAGAGCTTTTTGGTTTTTAGCAAAAAGGACAAGACCAGTTGTATTCCTATCTATTCTATGACATGGCATAGGTAGAAATGTAGATGAACTATAATTTTTATGTACAATTGTAGTTAAACTATTTTCACCTGTAACCTCTAAATTAACAGGTTTGTTTATAACAAGAATATTTTCGTCTTCATAGATAATATCTAAGGTTATATTATTTTCTAAAAAAGAATCAGAAATATAAACTAAAATATTATCTCCTTCATGAATAATAACATTTTCAGATACTCTATTACCATTTATTTTAATATCCTTTTTTCTAAGTGTTTTATAAAACAAATTACTTGATAAATTTGACAATTTGCTTTGTAAAAATGTATTTAATTTTTTTCCATCATATTTCTTTTCAACAACTAAACTTTTCATATTTACTATTATATCGCATATTATAAAATAATTCAAATTTTTAAGAAAAAACTATTTAAAATAAACTAATAATATGTTATAATAAAATAAGAGTAGAAATTAAGTGCTAAATTAAAGAAAGGGAAAAGGTAAAATGAACCAAATTCTAATTACACAAAAATTATATGTGACGCCTGAATTGAGAAGAAAAAAGAAAATTTACAAATTTAACTTTATCTTTTCTATTTTTTTGGTGCTTATTTTAATCTCTTTATGTATTTACGCCGAATATGATAGAAATAGAAGTGAAGAAGTATCACAAGAAATACTTTCAAGCCTGGGAGATATGTCAAAAGATCAAACAGTTGCAGATAAAGACTTATTAGTTGTAATTTTAAGTGATAACGAAGATGTAGAAAATAATGTGCCAAATATAAATCAGAATTCAGAGAAAGTGATCCAAACAACAGAATCGGGATATCAATATACAGTTAGTGCATCAATAAATATTCCAAAAATCGGAGTAAATTATCCAATTTTAGAGGGAGTTACAGATAGTGTAGAAGAAACAGAGGCATTGCTTAAAAATTCACCAGTTAAATTCTGGGGACCAAATATAAATGAGGTCGGTAATTACTGTATTGTGGGTCACAATTATAGAAACTCATTGTTTTTTAGTAAAGTGCCAACTTTACAAAGTGGGGATATTATAGAAATTATAGAATTATCTGGAAAAACTACTACATATAAAGTATATGATAAATACACAGTAGCACCAGATGATGTAAGTTGTACAACACAGCTTACAAATGGAAGAAAAGAAGTTACATTAATTACTTGTACTAACGATAGTAAACAAAGAGTAGTTGTAAAAACTAGAGAAGTAAAATAAAAAAGATATGTTTTTGATGAAGTCAAAAACATATCTTTTTTTATTTTACCCATTGTATTATTGTGAAAAATATGGTATATTGTAATAAAATCGAAGGAAATGGAGTGATAATAAATGATAGCAATAGGTTGTGACCATGGAGGATTTGAATTAAAGGAAGAAATAAAAAAATATTTAGATGAAAAAGATATTGAATATAAAGATTTTGGATGTATGTCAGAAGAAAGTGTAGACTACCCAAATATTGCAAAAGAAGTAGCAGTAGCTATTCAAAAAAACGAATGTGAAAAAGGAATATTAATTTGTCGTTCAGGAATAGGAATGACAATAGTAGCAAACAAATTTAGAGGAATTAGATGTACATTATGTTATAACGAAAGTACAGCAAAATATGCAAAGATGCATAATAACAGCAACATATTAGCGATGGGTGCAAATGAGCTAACAGTAAATGAAGCAATATGTATTTTAAGAATGTGGCTTGCAACGGAATTTGAAGGCGGAAGACACGAAAATAGATTAAAAATCATAGAAGAAATAGAAAAGGAAAATATGAAATAGGAGGAAGCTTTTATGTGGGGAGATATTGCTATTGCATTTTTATTAGCATTTATTGTATCTCTAATGGCAACACCATATACAATTAAGATAGCACCTAAAATTGGCGCAGTAGATGTTCCAAAAGATCAAAGAAGAATGCATAAAAAAGCTATGCCTAAATTTGGAGGGCCAGCAGTAATACTTGGATTCTTAGTTTCTGTTATATATTTATTAATTGTTATGAGTTTAGAACATACAATTAATCTATTTGGAGCAGAACAATATGGAACAAAACTAATTGGAATGTTTTTGGGTATTGTTATTATTTCAATAACATGTATTATAGATGATATAAGAACTATTAATCCATTTGTTAAATTATTAGGACAAGTTATGGCAGCTTTAGTAGTTGTAGCATTTGGTGTAAGAATAGAAGAATTATCATTACCATTTGTACAAAATATAGAACTAAAAGAAGTTCTTTCTGTAATCGTAACAGTTATATGGATTGTAGGAGTTACTAACTCTATTAATTTAATCGATGGGCTAGATGGTTTAGCATCTGGAATTTCTGTTATATCAGCCGTATCATTATTAATAATATTTGTACTAAATGGATCTCCAATAATTGCAATTGTGTTAATTACTGCATTAGCAGGAGCTTTAGTTGGATTTTTACCATTCAATTTTGCGCCAGCTAAAACTTTTATAGGAGATACAGGATCAAACTTTTTAGGATTTTCTATTTCAATAATTGCAATACTTGGAGTTGCAAAAACATATACAGCAGCTGTAATTGTATTGCCACTTATTGTTCTAGGTCTTCCAATATTTGATACAATATGGGCAATTATTAGAAGATTAATTAAAGGTAAATCAGTTAAAGCTATATTTAAAGCAGACAAAGGACACTTACATCATAGAATGGTTGCAAGAGGATTTAGCCAAAAACAAGCTGTAATTGTACTTTATGGAATTAGTGCAACATTTGGTATTTTTGCAGTTATTATGTTTGATAGCGGTATATGGAAAGCTTTATCATTTTTATTAATGGTAATGGTTGCTTTGGCAGTAGGATATAGAAATTTTACAGAGGAAAAACAAGAAGGTCAAAGATATGAATGTATAGAGTGTAAATATATATATAATCCAAAGTTTGGAAACGAAAAAGCAGGTATAAAACCTGGTACGTCTTTTGAAGACCTCCCAGATAATTGGGTTTGCCCAGTTTGTGGGGAGGGTAAAGATATGTTTGAAATCCACCAATAAAAGAAAGGATAAATTTTAATGTCAGACAAAATAATGAAGTTTTTAGCATATGAGGGAAGAATCTCTGTAACTTGCATAGAAAGCACAAATTTAGTTGAAGAAGCAAGGAAGACTCATGATTTGAGCCCAGTAGTTACTGCTGCATTTGGTAGAGTTTTAACAATGACAGCAATACTTGGAAATGAAATGAAAAGTGCAAAAGATAGATTAACAGTTCAAGTAAAGGGAAGCGGACCTATTGGTACAATGGTAGTTACATCTAATAGTTTCCCAATGGTTAAAGGATATTGCACAAATCCACATGTAGATTTGCCTTTAAATGATATTGGTAAATTAGATGTAGGAGGGGCAGTAGGGGAGCAAGGCTATATTAATGTAATAAAAGACATCGGGCTTAAAAAACCATATATAGGAATATCTCCATTAGTTTCTGGAGAAATAGCAGAAGATTTTGCAAATTATTTAGTTAATTCTGA
>CANQEA010000068.1 GCA_947594095.1 uncultured Clostridia bacterium
TTTCATTTTTTGTCTTTACTTAGACGACCTTTTCTTTACGTTTTTTGGGTCTTAATCTTAAGTATATTTTATTCATATCATTCCTAAATTATTACTAAAAAATTTTTATGTCTTACGTTTTACATGGTACTTTTTTATAATAACATTTTTATGTAACTTTGTCAATACTTTTTTCTTGTTATTTTTTGCCATTTCTTTTATGCAACTTTTATTTCTAATCCTGTATCTAAAATTTCTTTTACTAGTCCCTCTGGATGTAAATAATCATCTATAGTAAATGGCTGAGGTTGTATATCTAATCCCAACCCTGATGTTTTAATAAGTAAAAAAGACATATCTTCGATTTTAGATGAATTAGTAAAATTTTTTGAAAAAATTGCTATATCTATATCACTATTTTCATTATAATTATTTTTTGCATATGAACCAAAAATAAATACTTTATCAATAGTTATTTCCTTTGACAGTTCTTTTAAATACTTTGTAATTATTTCCAATATGTTTTTAGGGATATCAACCATATAAACGCCTCCTTTGTTTCTTTTAATAAATCTGTGCTAATTTTATTATCTAAAGATTCACTAACTTTTCTTTTATAATCGGTATATCGTTCTGCTATATAATAAGAATGTAATTTAGTAAATAACGGCATAAACTTATTCTTGTTATTAATAAAGTCCTGCATAGGTAATTGATTTAAATGTTTTTCTTCATTAAATATTAATTCAAATATATATAATATGTTATGTGATTTAGGTGCTTCGTTACCAGTATATAAAACATGTAATGCTTTTACTGCTTTTCTATAGCTTGTTGACATGTAAATGCAACGTAAATATATCTTTTTGATTTTAACATATACTCAGCGGTCTCCAGCATATTGTATCCAATATTCATATTTTTCTATGTTATTCAATATCAATCACTTCCCAACTATAATATATTTTATCATAAATATATGTATATTTGCAATCATAAATTTAAACTTTTATATGAGTTTTATAATAATAGTTATTTTTACTATATTTTACAATTAAGTATTTTTGTGATATAATAAGGAAAATATTAATATAAGGAGTATAATTTATGAGTTCAAATTCAGATAGTACTACTAATTTGGCTGAAAATAAAGTTTTGATTTTATATATACTAACTTGCATTGATGACAGTATTATGCAAGATGATTTGTTTAAAATTATTTCTTTAATTAATAATATGAACTATTTTTATTTTAAGCAACTTTTAACAGATTTAATTGATTCCAAGTTAGTAGGTCTTTATACAAAAGAAGAAGAACAAGTTTTAAAAATAACTGCTGAAGGGAAAAATGCGTATCAACTCACAAAAGAAGTTTTACCTGGTATTTTAAAACTAAAAGCTGACAATGTTTTCAAAAAAGAACTTTCAAAAATTGAAGAATCCTCTTCTGTTGTTGCTGAATTTATTCCAAAAAGTGAAAACGATTATACTGTAAAATGTAAGATTGTTGAGAATAATGAAACCATTTTTGAAGTTAAAACATATGCTGGTTCAAGAGAAAGAGCCAAAAAAATTGTAGATAATTGGAAAAAGAATGCATCTAGTATTTATCCAAATATCCTTAATCTTTTAGATGGAGAATAAAAATTAGGCACGAAAATTGTAATTATTTTCGTGCTTATTTTAATATACACCATGTGCCTATAGGCTCTGGTAAATCCTCAAATGTCATTTCTTCTTTAGAAACTGGATGAACAATCGTTAAAGAATATGCCCATAGCGCAATTTGTTTTCCCCTTCCTCTTGTTCCATATTTTTGATCTCCAAATATACTATGTCCAAAATTTGATAATTGTACTCTTATTTGATGATGTCTTCCAGTATGCAAATTAATTTTAACTAAACTTAAATCTTTTACTTCGTTATATTTTAATACTTCATAATCAAGTTTTGCAAGTTTTGCATTTTTCTTATTTTGATTTACAACTTTACTTATATTATTTCTTTCATCTTTATACAAATAATCTTCTAATGTTCCCGCTTCTTTTTCTATTTTTCCATCAACAACTGCTAAATACTTTTTCTTAAACACTTTACTTCTTACTTGCTCACTTAATCTTGATGCAGCTTTTGAAGTTTTTGCAAATATCATAACTCCACCAACTGGCCTATCTAGCCTATGTACTAATCCTAAATAAACATTTCCTGGTTTGTTGTATTTTTCTTTTAAGTATTGTTTTACAACTGTTAACATATCTATATCGTTTGTTTTATCTGCTTGAGATGGAATATTAGGCTCTTTTCTTACTACTATTATATGATTATCCTCATAAATTACCTTTAAATCTTTCATTTATTTCTCCCATCTTCCATAAATACCACATGGAAGAACCAAATTTGAATTTTCCATAGGAAGACCTATTTCTCCACATTCTAGTCTTCCTTTATATTTTTTGTCTACTGTTATACTTAAGATATTTTTTAAAACAGTACTTGATATTCCTGTTGTATATGAATTAATTAAGAAGAATAATGGATTATCTGATAGAACCTTTGAGCATAACTCTACTAATTCATATATATTTTGTTCAAATTGCCATACTTCTCCTTTTGCACCTCTACCATAAGATGGTGGATCCATTATTATTGCATCATATTTATTTCCTCTTCTTATTTCTCTATTTACAAATTTAATCACATCATCTATTATAAATCTGACAGGCCTTTTTTCTAATCCAGATGATATAACATTTTCCTTTGCCCATGTCGTCATTCCTTTAGAACTATCTACATGACATACAGATGCCCCTGCATAAAGGCATGCAACTGTTGCACCACCTGTATATGCAAAAAGATTTAATACTTTTATTTCTCTTTTTTCTTGTTTTATTTTATTTATCATCCAATCCCAGTTAACTGCTTGTTCTGGAAATAAGCCTGTATGTTTAAATCCCATTGGTTTAATATTAAAAGTTAAGTCTTTGTATTTTATTTGCCATTTGCTTGGCATTTTTTTGTTAAATTCCCATGAGCCTCCTCCTGTTTTGCTACGATGATATATCGCATTTACCTCATTCCACTTTTTAGGAAAGCTTTTTTCTTTCCATATAATTTGAGGGTCTGGCCTTGCTAAAATTACATTTGCCCATTTTTCTAGTTTTTCTCCATTTGCCATATCTAATATTTTATAATCTTTCCATTCATTTGCTAATTTCATATTTTTATTCCTTTCAAATATGCAAAAAACTACTATCCTAGAATAGTAGTTATATTATAGTACATTTTCCTATTAATTTCAAATATTTTGTAAAATTTTCATAAAACTATAAACCATATATATATTAATACTGCAAAAAATTGCGAGTGAAATAAGAATTGTTGTTATAACTTTGTGTCTTTTTACTAATCCTTTTACTTTTTCAAATTTTGTTTCTTTTGGTCTAGGCTGCTTGTCCACATCTCCAAAATACTGAACCTTAAAAATATTGTCTTTTGCATATTCCATAATAAAAACCTCCCCCATTTTACTATATGTATATGCGTGAGATTTTAAATTATTCCTAAATTTTAGAAATTTTTTATAATTCTTTTATTTTTTGTGCAATTTCTTTAGTAATTCCTTTTACTTTTGTTAGTTCTTCAATACTTGCTTCTTTCATCTTAGATACACTACCAAATTCTTTTAAAAGTGCTTGTTTTTTTACATTTCCTATTCCTTGTATATCATCTAATTCTGATCTAGTTACTTGTTTGTCACGTAATTTTCTATGATAAGATATTGCAGTATCATGTACTGTATCTTGAAACATAGTAATTAAATTCATTAATTTTTGTGAAATTTTAAGTTCTTTCCTATTTTCGTCCATTAATGCTCTTGTTTGATGTTTATCATTTTTAACCATACCAAATACAGGAATGTCTAGATTATATTTTTTTATAGCATTTTGTATAGCTCTTATTTGTGTAATTCCTCCATCTGCAAAAATAACATCTGGTAATATGCCAAATCCGCCTTTTGGGTTTTCAATAGAGTGTTTTAATCTTCTTGTGACTACCTCTTCCATACATTTAGGGTCATCTTGACCATATACTGTTTTTATTTTAAATCTTCTAGATAAATTCTTTTTAATTACTCCATCTTGCATTACGCACATTCCGGCAACCATATTTTCACCAGATAAATTAGAAATATCATATGTTTCGATTTTTCTAGGAAGTTTTTCTAAACCTAATACATCTTTTAATTCCATTAATATATCATTTTTGTCTTTTTCTTTATTTTCTAAAGTAACTTTACTATTCATTTCTGCCATTTCCACAAATCTTAACTTTTCTCCTTTTTTAGGGGACTTGATTTCCACTTTTTTTCCAAGCTCTGTGGATAACCATTGTTCAATTACTTCTTTATCTTCTATTTCTTCTCTTATCATAATTTTGTTTGGAATATTTGGATTATCCATATAATATTGTTTTATAAATCCTGACAGAATTTCTTTGTCCTCCATGTCTTTTAAGTCTGTATAAAAATAGTGTTCTCTACCTATCATTTTGCTTCCTCTTACAAAAAATATCTCAATACAAACTTCTAACTCTGATTTTGCAAGCCCAATAACATCAATATTATTTTCTGATATATTTGATACTTTCTGTTTTTCTGAAACTCTTATTATAGCTGCTTTTTTATCTCTTAAAAATGCCGCTTCTTCGTAGTTTAAATTCTTAGCTGCTTCTTTCATTTTGTTGTCTAACTCTTTTACAACTTTATCAATTTTTCCTTCTAATAAATCTATAATTTCATCAATTTGTTTTCTGTATTCTTCTTTACTTACATTTCCCATACATGGTGCTAAACATCTATTTATATGATAATTCAAACATGGTCTTGTCCTTTCTTTTAGGTTTCTGCATTGTCTAATTTTATATCTTTGTTTTATAAAATCTACCATCTCTTTTGCAGCACCTGGACTAGCATATGGTCCAAAATATTTAGATCCATCATTTATAAGTCTTCTTGTTATAAATAATCCTGGGTAATCAGATTTTAGGTCTATTTTAATATAAGGATATGTTTTATCATCTTTTAGTAATACATTAAATTTTGGTCTATTTTTTTTAATTAAATTACATTCTAAAATTAGTGCCTCTGCTTCATTATCTACAACAATATATTCAAAATGGTCTATTAAACTTACCATATTTTCTATTCTTTTTGTTTTATTGTTTTTTCTGAAATATTGTCTTACTCTGTTTTTTAATGAGATAGCCTTTCCTACGTATATGATATTATTCTCTTTATCTCTCATAACATATACGCCGTGGCTTATTAGGCAATTTTTTTAATTCTTCTTCAATATTAAACATTTCTTTACTCTTTCTTTTAAATTAAATTCTTATAATTATGTTTTAACATGAAACTCCGATTTTTTCAATAGTTTTTTTTTGGAAATACCTTTTTCGGGATGAGTCAAAAAACATTAAAGTTTCTCTAAGTATTTTTTCTTAATCTTATATGATGAATGTACATATCTATTTAGTGTTATTTCTACACTTGAATGTCCTAGAATTTCACTTAAAGTTTTTATATCCATTCCTACCTCTATACAGTTTGTTGCAAATGTGTGTCTTAATATATGAAACCTGTATTTTTTCATATTACATTCTTCTAATATTCTTTGATATTTTATTCGATATCTTCTGGGTTCTAAATATGAATCACTTGTACCTGTTAAGAAAAAATCACTTACAAAATACTGGTCTTTTAAACCTATCAATATATCATATATTTTTGTCGTAATTGGAATTACTCTTACTGAAGTTTTTGTTTTTGGTTTATCTATTATTATTTTAGTTCTATTTTTCCCCGGAGTGTAAATTCTTTGGAGAGTACTTTTTACTTTTAGTTCTCTTTTTTCTAAATCTATATTCTCCCATTTTAATGCACATATTTCTCCTATTCTAAGTCCAGTATTTAAACATATTATTATTCCTAATGATTCTAAAGTATTTTCTTTTAAGCAGTATCTTTCAAGTTTAGTTCTTTCTCTTTTATTTAAAATTGTTAATGGTTCTTGGTTTAATTTTGGTGATACTATTTTTTTTATTTTTATATCACATTCACATTCATCTTCTGCGAAATATAAAATTGATTTTAAAATACATATAATGTCTCTTACTGTTTTAGGGGATAATGTTTCACTCTTTTTTTCTACAAATTTGTTAAAATTATAGTTACTCAGCTTTTTTATCTTATAATCTTCAAATTCTGGAATTAAGTATTTGCTTATGTAATACACATAATGTGAATATGTTGATTCTTTGATATTTAATTTTTTTACATCTAACCATTTATTTGCTAGTTCTCCAAATTTCATATTTTTCTTTTTGATTTTTCTTATGTTTAGAAACATATTGCCGTTCCTCCTTACTTTTATATATAATTTAATCATATATTTTATAGATTATATAATATCACTTTTTTCATTTATTAAAACTTATTATTCGTTATACTATTTAGATACTTTTTTATTTTTACTTAAAACATTATCATAAATTAATCATAAGTACCAAATTATCAAAATTTACTCTTTTTTACTGCAAATTATCGAATAGAATTGACATTAAAATGAAGCAGTGATATAATTTTCATATAAAAAGGAGGAGAATTGTTAGAAGAGATTTAGTAATGCAATTTGGACAGCCGTTTTTGCAATAATAGTTTTTGTTTGTTATTTTTTCATTCCTGCAACACATTATGATGGATTTTTATATGCTGGATTCATTTTATTAGGTGCAACTGTAGCATATTTACAAGATGCACTTACAGAAAAAAAGGATAAATAAAGAACAGAAATGACATATAAGAATCATTTCCTATATGTCATTTTTCATTTTATTAAAATTGACTTAAAAGTAAAATAAGAGTTACTATTTCTAGTAACTCTCTAAAATAAAAGGAGGTGTCCATTGACACAAACTCTTTTTAGCTAAGAATAACTTTTAGCTTTGTTTTGGTATCAAAGATGCTACTCTACTTGCAAAATCGCTAAAGTTTTGTGATTGT
>CANQEA010000069.1 GCA_947594095.1 uncultured Clostridia bacterium
AAAATTTTAGGCTTAGAGCTTGGAGCAGATGATTATATTACAAAACCATTTAGTGTAAGAGAATTAGTTGCTAGAGTGAAAGCTAATCTAAGAAAAATAGATGTAAATAGTAATATAGAAAAATCTGTACAGTCAGAAAGTGAAAAAGCAAAAGAAACTAAAAAAATTATAGTAGGAGATTTACAATTAGATTTAGACAGATTTGAGGTAAGAGTAAGAGGTAAAGTAATAGATTTAACATTAAGAGAATTTGAAGTCTTAAAATTCTTAGCAGGAGAACCAGGTCAAGTAGTAACTAGAGAAACTTTACTTGAAAAGGTATGGGGCTATGAATATTATGGAGATATACGTACAGTTGATGTAACAGTTAGAAGAATTAGAGAAAAAATAGAAGAAGATACCTCATCTCCTAAAATTTTAATTACTAAAAGAGGTGTAGGTTATTATATAGCAGTTTAGAAAGTAAAAAATGGTTATGTTTAAAACATAGCCATTTTTTATCTTTATTTATTTCTTTTCTTTTTTAAATTAACAACAATTGCATCTTCGTTATCAAATAGATATTTAGAGTCTGTGGTGTCTGTTTGAACAGGATTAAATTCATCTCTTTCATCTATAAAGTCAACATTTTTTAAATCAAATTTTTTCTTCTCATTTATATCTTCAGTGGTAGTTGTGACCCCATCTGAGTATTTACCAAAGTCATAAGTTTTTATTTTTTGGGGTTCTTTATATTTAGACGCCATATAACTCAATTTTCCTGGACCGACGTCGTGTCTACCATTAATATCTCTAATTTTAAAAGCACAACTATTATTAGGTAGGGTTTGGAGTTTTCCGACTTTAAAGTTTTCAACAAATTTCCATGAAACACCACTATGTTTAGATTCATATTCCATTTTTGCAAAATCAATTGTATCACTCATAACCCATTCTCTATGTGTTCCAAATTCTTTAGACCACCATTCTAAGTCTTCTATAGTTGCTCCACCAGTAAATATTTTATTTGCACAGTTAGAAAGTATTGTTTTTCTGTAATTTTCTTTTTCTGATATGCCACTCAATTGATCAATATTTTGAGCTGAAATTGTTGTTGCAACTTTATATTTACGATACATTGTAAATATAGGTTCAGTTGCTTTACAAACAAAATCAGGAAATTCATCAATATATAAGAAGTGAGGAATTCTTGAATTTTCACTTCCTGGTCTACGTAGTACAGCATTTTGCATAGAAATTAAGAAAAATAGTCCGAATGCAGAATTTCCAGAAGAACCTAAATCCCCACGTCTAGTACATACGAATGTAATTTCACCATTAGCTAATGTTTTATCAAAGTCAATGTTATTGTGTCTATTACATAAAATATTTTTTACACCTGAAACTCTAAGTAATGCATCTAGCTGAGCAACAGCAGAATAAATGTATTTTTCTGTAGTTTCTCTACTTCTACCATCTTTATAGAAATTATTTTTAAAATAAGCAAGTTGAATAGAATATTTTTCCGCTAGTTTTTCGTCATGAGCCATAATCTCGCACATCTTCTCAATCAATTCAAAATTTGTGAACATTCTTAACAAATCTTCAAGGTTTGGTAGAGCACCATCATTCATACGAGGATACATCTCTTTTAAAAGTATAGTTGTATTTTGTATTGCATGTAAACATAGGTCTTCTCTAAAAGTTTCTTCAATACTAGTATGTGTAACTGTGTACATTGCTTTTAAACAAGCTAAAATTGTAAGCGCAGTTTTAGCTGGATCATCATAAACAAAAGGATTTAATCCAATAGAATATGGATTTTCTGGATCAATTATATTGTAATCAAATCCAAAGTTTTTACATACTGAAATCATATGGTCTATAATTTCATAATCAGGAGACATTAGGGTTAAACCTAAATCTCGATATATTAATTCTGATGATGAATTCAAAAGCATGTTTTTAACAAATGCTTTAAATACAGTCTCTTTACCCTCTGTAGGAGTAAGCATTGATAAATTAAAATGTTTGTTTAGATAATCATTATCATATGGTTTATTTAAGTGAGCAATTTTAGTTTTTAAAGCTGTAAAACCTAGTTCTTTAGAAGCTTCGTGAAAAAAGAATTTCTTTTCAATATCTTTGGCCATTAATGGTTCATATACAAGAGAAGATTTACCAGTACCAGAGGCTCCACATACTAATAAAGATTGATATCTAGAAATTTCTGGAATTGTTATACATTTTCCTGTTTCACTATTATGACATAAATAAACTTCACATGTATAAGGACCTCTTCCTGCCTTTTTATCAGCTAGGTTAATACCTGGGTAATCCCAAATAGATCTTTTTTTCTGCAAGCTATCATTAACATCCATAAATAAAAATCTAAATAATGGGTATATAGTAACTAAAGGTAAATATAATGAGATACTGATAAATGCAGGAGTTACTAAATCTGAAAATTCTGTAATAATTTCTACATAGTTTGGAACAGATAGTAATAATAACCATGCTCCCATATTAATCCACTGTGTAAACATAGAAATTGCAATAATATAAAGTGCAATTACATATAGATAGAATAATGTAATTTTATGATTTTTTGACGTTGCAAACTTTGATGGCCCAACAAACACATATGCGAAAACCGGGCAGGCAAGTGCAAATGTGTACATTAGTGGACCCCAATAAGAATGTGAAACACCTGTAAAAACCATAAGCAACATTTCAACTATTCTATCAACTGCGAAATATATTGTAAGCAAGGTTAATATATATGTTACAAATGTGTTTCTATCTGTGTTTAATACTTTTAAGAATTTGTCTATATATTTCATTTAAATTATCCTTTCTTTATTTATTCCTACTATTATATTATCCTATAAAATAGCAAAAAAAACAAGAGGTTTGGCAAAATTTCTTTATATTCTAAGTTTGTTGCATAAAAATAACAAAAAAAGAATATACTAGTTAGCAAATAGTACAAGTTAATAATAAAGGAGATGAAGAAAGTTTTGGAAGAACAGTATAAGAGAGATAAAGAAATAATAGAAATGACCGAAATGGAAAGAGAAATAGAATTAATTAAAACAATTATAAAAACAAGAAAAGATTTAAAAGATTTAAATACAAATTTTGAATTTGCAAAAGATGATTTAGTTGATTATTATTCGTATCAAATAAAAGCAAATCAAGCAAAATTAGATTACTTAATAAAACTTGCTAAAACTAAAGGAATACAACTTGATATGATTAATGAAATCAAAATTAGGATAGATCAGTATGAAGAAGAAGTGGGATAAGTATAGGATTTTAAAAAATTATATAATTTTATTTTATTTTGTAATAAAGGAAGTGAAAATTTATGAATGTTAATATACTTACATATTTAGCATGTATATGTTTTTTGTTTATATTCGGAAGAATTTTTATTTTACCAATTAAAAAGGTTCTTAAATTAGTTTTAAATTCCATTTTGGGTGGGGTTACAATATACATAATTAATTTAATAGGTGCAGGATTTAATTTTCATATTGGATTAAATGTTTTTACAAGTATTTTAATCCGGATTATTAGGTTTGCCAGGTGCAGTGTGTCTTATTGTAGTGAAGTTATTAATAGGATGATAGGAAATCTTCTAAAACAACTGCAAATCTTTTGCATGCAAAATTTATGTTTTGCTCATATGTTGTTACATTTTTACCGTTTGGGATGTCTGATACAGAACGTATTGCACAAAATGCAACATTATCTAACAAGCACACTTGTGCCATGGCAGCACACTCCATATCAACTAGATCTGCTCTAAATACAGAGTGGATTTTTTCTTTCATATGAGTTTCTGTGCAGAAAATATCTCCAGTTGCAATAATACCTTGTACAATTTTAAAATCTTTTTGCTCTTTATTTTTAACATTATTATATATATAATCAGACAACATTTGATTACAAGAAATTGTATTTCCTATACCAGAAATAAATCCTTGGCTGTGTCCAAATGCAGTAATATTAAAATCGTGTTGGACAACTTTGTTTGCAATTACAACATCTCCAATAGATAGCATAAAATTAACAGAACCTGCAACTCCAACATTTAATATGAAATTTGGAGTATATTTATCTATTAAAATTTGAGTTGCCCTTGCTGCATGTACTTTACCAACACCACTTTTAGCTACTACACAGTGTTTTCCCAAAATTGTGCCAATCATAAAATTTATTTCATAAACTGTTTCGATTTTTTCTAATTCCATTAAATTTTTAACTTCTTCTAATTCTTCATCCATTGCAACAATTATACCGATTTTATTCATTACTAATCCCATTCCCTTACATAATACAAATTGGTTGGAAAAATATTATAATATTTTCAACCTTTAATAACTTTACCTATATTATATATTATAAATATAAATATTTCAATAAAAATTTTATAAAAACCCTTGTCACTTTTAAAATTTTATTATAATATAATAACAATAATTGAAATAAATGCTAAAAATAAAATGAAAGGAGAAGGAATTAAGCGCCAGGACACATTATTTTGTGTTGACGAGGGCTAGAATTATCGAAAGACTCGGCGGATGTTCTAGTGGCTATTACCTAAAGCCATATTATTAGTACAAAAAATGGTAGTAATATCATAACAAAAACTAATAAATTAGGTTGCATTTACTTTCAATTCCAAAAAAATAAGGAGGCTACAAATATGTGTGGAATTGTAGGTTATATAGGAAATAAAAAAGCAAGTCCTATTTTAATTAATGGACTTTTAAGACTTGAATATAGAGGATATGATTCAGCTGGGATATCAACCATTGAAAAATCAGGAATATCTGTTATGAAAGATAAAGGAAGAGTTAAAAATTTATATAATATTAAAGGTATAGATGACTTAGAAGGAACAATTGGAATTGCTCATACAAGGTGGGCTACACATGGAAAACCATCTAAAGAGAATTCTCATCCTCATATGGATAATTCAAAAACATTTAGTGTTGTACATAACGGTATTATTGAAAACTATAATGAATTAAGAAAATTTTTAACTGATAAAGGATATAAATTTTATTCACAAACAGATACAGAGGTTATACCAAACTTAATTCATTATTATTATAATGAAGATAATAAAAAAGATGAACACAAAATGTTAAGAGCAGTTAAAAATGCTTGTGAAGATTTAAAGGGGAGTTTTGCAATTGAAGTAATTAGCAAAGAAAATCCAGACAACATGATAGTTGTAAGAAAAGATAGCCCACTAGTTATTGGAAAAGGAGAAGATGAAATTTATATTTCTTCTGATATTCCAGCAATCCTTTCATTTACAAAGGACTTTTACTTTTTAAATGATTTTGAATTTGTTTTGCTTTCAAGAGGAGAAGCAGAATTTTATGATAAAAATTTAAATCCAATAAAAAAAGAAGCGAAAACGATAGAATGGAGTGCTGCAAGTAGTGAAAAAGATGGATATGAAGATTACATGTTAAAAGAAATTTATGAACAACCATCTGCCATCAGACAAACAATAGGTGCTAAATTACCAGAAGAATCAAAATGTGAATTTGAAGAATTAAACTTTAAAAAAGAATATTTAGAAAGTTTAAATAAAATATATATTGTAGCTTGTGGAACTGCTATGCATGCAGGTTTGGTCGCAAGACATGCAATTGAAAAATTGTGTAAAATATCAACAGAAGTAGATATTGCATCAGAATTTAGGTATCGTGATCCATTAATTGATTCAAAAACATTATGTATTTTTATTTCACAATCAGGGGAAACAGCAGATACGATTGCAGCTTTAAAGTTATCTAAAGAAAAAGGAGCAAAAACACTTGCAATTACAAACGTTATTGGAAGTTCAATTACAAGAGAAGCAGATTATTCAATCTATACTCATGCAGGACCAGAGATTGCTGTTGCATCTACTAAAGCATATACTTCTCAAGTAGTATTATTGGTTGTCCTTGCAATTTATTTTGCAGAAATTTTAGAATTACAAGACACAAATCTTGAGACATTAAAGAAAGAAATATTGGAACTTCCTAAAAAAATAGAAGAAACCTTAAAACTTTCTGGAAAGATAAAAAAATTTGCAAAAACAATTTATCAAGAAAAAGACATGTTTTTCTTAGGAAGAGGAATAGATGAAACAGTTGCAAAAGAAGGATCTTTAAAATTAAAAGAAATATCATATATACATTCTGAAAGTTATCCGGCAGGAGAACTAAAACATGGGCCAATCGCTTTAATTGAATCAGGAGTAACTGTAATTAGTATAATAACAGATCCAAAACTTGTTGAGAAAACTGTAAGTAATATTCAAGAAGTAATAACAAGAGGTGCAAAAACATTAGTTGTAACAAATCAAAATGTAGATACAACGATGTTTAATGAAACTATTATTATACCAGAAACAGAAAGCCTATTGTCACCAATATTATCAATTGTACCTTTACAATTATTATCTTATTACATTTCAAAAGAAAAAGGTTTAGACGTTGATAAACCAAGAAATTTAGCAAAATCAGTCACAGTTGAATAATAATACTTGCATTTTATGTAATTTTGTGCTAAAATATAAATGTAAGTTTTAATAAGAGAGGTGAAAACTTAAAGTTAAGTACTTTAAGAAAAGGTCATGAGTGTAAAAGAAAGAAAAAAAGAAAAAAGTGTATGGTCATTGCTTTTTGGATTTAGTGAAGATTTTGATAAAACTCAAAATGTATTAAGTGATGAATCATATAACAAAGAATTAAAAAAAGCTTTAGCCAATATAGAAAAAATGGAAAAAAGGTTTGAGGTCCCAGACATAAAGAAAGAAAAGATGAAAGCAACAAAACAGAAAAACATTGTGGCAAAGCCTTTAAATAAAGCTAGAGAAGAAAAAAGTTCACATGAGCAAGAAAGAGAAAGAGAATAAAAATAAAAGATGCTATTATTCAAAATAGCATTTTTTTTGTCTCGGTTCAAAAAATTAATGCAACAAAATATGTAAAAAAATAGACACATATAAAAACTTAATATATAATGTTAAGT
>CANQEA010000070.1 GCA_947594095.1 uncultured Clostridia bacterium
CTACAATGAACAGTTTTACTTTTCTTAATAGGTCGTCCTTGCAAGTTGTATCCTACAACGCAGACTAATCTGTAACTATCTCCTCTTTTTTCAATACTCCCAGCCATTACCTTTTTCACCTCCTTTCAGGCATACCTATGGGTGGGAGGTAGTAATAATATATCTGTTAACACTACAAATTATATAACAAATGATAACAAAAAAGCAATAGGTAATAAAATAAAATTTTATATGTAAAAAATGTAGAAAAATGTCGAAAAGTTTATAAACAGAAATACTTGATAATACTGGATTATTTCGACTTTTTATGCTATAATATGACACAGAGAAAGGAGATCTATATGGAAAATAGTATAGTGAAAGAATTGGTTAAAGTAGATTTTCATATACATAGTGCTGCAAGTGAAAAGGATGGAACATTAGTATCAGAAAATACAATAGAAAATGTAGATAAACTTTTGAATAATTTAGTTAAGAATAAAGTTAATATGATAGCTATAACAGATCATAATGCATTTGATTTTGAATTGTATAAAAAGATTAAGGAACATGAAGGAAATGAAATAAAGAAAGTTTTACCAGGCATTGAATTTGATGTAGAATACTATGGAAAGAGAGTCCATGTTATAACTTTGTTTGATGACAAAGATATTAGTGCAATAGAAAAAATAACAAGTATATTAAAAGATAATCCGTTTGATTCAGATAATTGTTATAAAGAAAAAACATTTAAGGATATATTAAAAACAATAGATTTAAATGTATTATTAATTGTTCATCAAAAAAGTGGTGTAAGAGCAGAAAATCAAAATGAAAATTTAGCTCAAGTTGGTGAAGAAAAGTTTGATGAAATTATAGGAGTAGATTATTTTGATGCTGTAGAATTTAGAAGTGGTAAAGTAGAAGGAATATTAAATAACTATAAATCAGAAAAAAATTTATATAATTTAAGGTATATTACAGGAACAGATTGCCATGTATGGGATGTATATCCTCAACAAACAAGAAATGATAAATCAGATATAAAATATAGTTATCTTAAATGTTTGCCAACATTTAAAGGAGCTGTTATGTCTTTGACAGAATCAAAAAGAGTATCTACTTCTGAATATAGTATTGCTAAACCATTTTTAGAGGAATTAAATATAAGTATAAATGGTATTGAAAAAAAAGTTAAATTATCATCAGGCTTGAATGTTATAATTGGAGATAATTCTATTGGAAAAAGTTTGATACTGGAAAGTTTGTTAGATTCAAAGTTTTCAGGAATCAAGGATACAAATAAAAAATCTGGATATAAAAAGTATTTAAAAGATAGAAAAATTAAAATAAAGCAAATTGAAGATGAAAAGAAATCAAAGATAGATTATGATAGACAAGGAGAAATAAGAGAAAAGTTTCAAAGTGGGACAAAATTACTTGATGTAGATTTTTTTAGGAATAAGTTTTTAGATTTAGATACTTTAGAATATATTAATAAAATTAACGAAATAGTAAATAAATTTTTGGAAAAAGTAAAAGAAAATCAAAAAGTTAAGAATATAAATAATGAACTAGATTATGAAGTAATTATTCCTGCGGATATAGAAGAACATACATATAGATTTAGAATTATTGATGATTTAGATGATAATGCAAAAAATTATGAAAATATTATTAAAATATTAAAAAGTATAATTACTAATATAAAAAAATTAAGACAAATTTCGGAATTTAAAGACACCAAAATTATAAATATGGTAGAAAATAAAATAAAAGGATTAAAAGAAAAATATGAAGCGTTAAAAAAGAATGAAGATAAAAAATCAAATGTAATTAGTAAAATCAAAGAAATTTGTAATCAATATGAATTAGACAATAAGAATTTATCAGAAACACAAGAAAATATATTAACAGAATACAAACAAAACATAATAGAAGTAAAAAATAAGATAATAAACAAAATAAAAATAGATAATCAAGAAGTACATGATTTCTTAGAGGATTATGAAGATATAGTTATTGATGGTAAATCAAATATAATAAATGAGTATAATTTCCTAAAGAGAACAAAGTGTAGAGTAATAGACTATAAAAAAATAGTGGAAATCTTATCTTATCCATTAGGACATGTTAGTAAAAAAAGTCAACTAGATAAATTGGATGAAGATCTCCTTGAAACAAAATTAAAGAGAAATTTAATCGATAATTCTTTAAGTAGTGAAGAGAATTATAGAAGAATTATAACGGATTATATAAATAAAGAAATCCTTAAACAGGAAACAGTAATATTATATAAGGATAAAGATATTACTTCAGGAAATTCTCAAGGGAAAAATGCTTTGATATATTTAGATGTTTTATCAAATGATAAGACGAAGAATATGTATATAGTAGATCAGCCTGGAGATGACATTTCACATTTAAAATTA
The DNA here is from genome assembly GCA_947594095.1 of uncultured Clostridia bacterium. Next base: position 2,412 of record CANQEA010000070.1, read on the forward strand.
AATAGTGATATTATTGAAATATTTAGAAGAATGGCAATTAATAAACAAGTGTTATTTGTTACTCATAAACCAGAATTAGTAGTAAATTTAGATGTTGATAATGCTATAGTTTTAAAAGAAAATGATGATAATGGACAGATTGAAATTAAAAGCGGAGCTTTAGAATATGAAAATAGTGAGAAAAAAATAAATATATTAAAAGATGTAGCTGATATTCTAGATGGTGGAGAAGAAACCATAAGAAAGAGGTGGAAAAGATATGATAAATAATATAAAAGTTAAATTAGAAATTGATAATAATAAGCTAAAAATAAAAGTTAACGAAAAGAAAAAAGGCGAAATTAGTATAAACAATAAATCTATAAATACGAAAGAAATCTATAATCTATTACAATATAATTCTGAAAACAAGTATATATTAGATTGCAATAAATTAAATGAAGAAGATACTATAGGTAAAGATAATGAAATAAATAGATTATATAATTATGTGTATGATTTATTTAAATCTATAATAGATGCTATTAATGAGATAAATAAAAATGATAAAGTCTAAAAACTTTATCATTTTTATTTATCTTGTTCTTCAACCCATTTTGCAAATTCTTCATTAGTAATTTTCCCAGAGCAAACATCCTTATACATTTGTTTTCCTATCTTTCTATATTGCTCTAAATCTTTTTGATATATATCTATTTTAGGATTTCTAGTAGCTCTAAGTTTTTTTCTACTACCAATCTTTCTATATTTTTCATAAGTAGTATCATTTTCTAATTTTCTTTTTTGATATTCTTTATTACCAATATCTTTACAAGTTAGTTTGTTTTCTATAATTCTATCACAATAAGTAACTGTTTCTTTATGTGTGATAAAGTATCGTCCACAATTTCCACAAATTTTAATATGCATTTTATTTACTGCGACTACATTAAATAATGTAATGTAAAAACTTGTAAATAAGTTAGTTGTTTCAAATTGTTGTAAGCTATTAAGTTTTCTTCCTGTAGGATCTATTTTTTCAATAGCAGAAATTAAAGTGAATATATCTTCAAGTCCTATTTCTTCTTTTCGCAAAGGAAAATCATTATATTGATAATCTAGTAAATCTGTTGAATGAAAATCTTGTTTAAATTCAGCAAAAGTATCTTGATATAATTGATTATATAAGAAGAATATTTGCTTATGAGTTAAATATTTCATATCAAAAGGATTATTAATTTTATAAACGAAATTAATACATTTTTTGAATAGACTCTGATAATATATTAAATTTCCTTTTTCTTTATCATAGTATTTTTTTGCGATTTCAACAACTTCACTTACAGGATATAAAGTGTCTAATTCAATATATTTTATATCATTATCATTTAACTTATCTATAAAATAATCAAAGAAATTTATAAAAAATAACAAGTAATCGTTAAATACATCAAAATCATAACTAATGAAATCTAATAGTGCTAGATCATTGTGTTCAACAGCGGTCATAGGCTCAAATACTATATAGCCTTTTAAAGTTTCTACATTATCTTTAAAAGTTAATGGAATTGCTTCAACAGTTTTATCTATTTCTGTAATTGCTTTTAATTCACTAAGTATTTTCTTTCGCTCTGATTCAGAAGATGCATTTTCAAGATCTAAAACTAATTGTCCAAACTTTTCATCAGGAGGTATAGTCCTTAAATTTACTAAGTATTTATTATTATTTTTACTAATAGGCTTACTCAAATATGCCCCAGAAGTATGGATAAATATTTGAGAAAAGTATGTCGAATCAAATGATATACCTATTTTGTTTTTTCTTTCCATATCAAATCCCCATTGTTAACAAATCACAAAAAAACCAAAAGTTTCGTTTTGATAACTGAATTCACTAAATCTAGTAGGATTTTATCATAATTCGCGGTATAATTCAATTAGTTAACAGGAAAAACTTTATAAAACTTGTTAACGATGGCTAGTCAATAAAAATACTTAAAGGAAAGGAGGCATTTATATGGAACTACAAAAAGTACAAAGGACAACACTAACAATGAAAGAAGCTGCAGAGTATTTAGGAGTATCTTACTGGTTAATAAATCAATTAGTAAGAAGAAAAGAAATACCTTGCTCTAAAGTTGGTGGCAAATTTCTATTTAGAGTTCAGGTACTAGATGAATATTTAAATAGTAAAGAAAAAGAATCAATTAGTTTTTAATTGATAGAAAGAGAGGAAAGGAGGAAATGTATGAGATACAATGGTTTAAAATCGACACAAATATCTTTTCAAACAGAAAGATTCAAATAATTCTAAAACTTTCAGATGGAGATACATACTTTAGGGTATGGGTGCAGTTAATTACATTAGCAGTTGAATGTAATTGTAATGGAAGATTAGAAATAAGCGAAAACAAACCAATGACAATCCAAGATTTTTCAAAGATTATGGGAAAATCTAATAAAAAAATTGAAAAAATTTTGGACAAATTTCTAGAGTTAGATATGTTAATTAAACAAGGTGAAACATTTCTAATAAAAAATTGGGACAAGTATCAAAGCATTGAAAAATACGAAAAGTATCAAATGCAAAATAGGGAAAGACAAAGGAAGCATCGTGAAAAAGTTAAATGCGAAAGTGAAAAAAGTAACGTTATTCAAATGTTAAATAACGGAGAAGAAGAGAATACAAAAGATTTTAAAATAAGAAAAGAAGAAAATATAAGAAAGGAGAACGAAAATGACTTTAGAGAATACAAAATATAATGAAACCATTCATAGGAAATCGAAAAAATGTGAATTTTGCCATAGAGAATTGAAACCAGTAGGTCTAGATTTTTTGTATGCAAATATTTCTTCAGACTGTATTCAATATGAAAGGTGCACTTGTAGTAAAGCAAAAGAATATTGGAAAAAGAAAGATGAGCAAGAATATGAAATCAAGAAACGAAAGCATTTTAGAGATGTAATAAATAGTATTTATAAAGATAACTATATTGGAAGAAAATTTCAAGAAATGAACTTTGAAAATTTTAATATTAATTCAAGTAATGGGACAGCAGTTAAAATTGCTAAAGATTATACAAATAAATGTATAAATAAAATGCAAAGCGAAGGACTGATAATAATGGGCGAGTCAGGACTAGGAAAAACACATTTAGCTGCATCGATTGCAAATCAATTAATTGAAAATGATAAGATTGTATTAATGGGAAGATTAACAAGTTTATTAGACATGATAAAAGAAACTTTTAATGATAATACGAAGTCAGAAAATGAACTAATGGAATTATATTCTAATATAGATATGCTGATAATTGATGATTTAGGAACAGAAAAAATAAGTCAATGGGCATTAGAAAAATTATATACAATAATTGAAAATAGAAATGAAAACAAATTGCCAATAATAATTACAACAAGGTTTGATAAACAAAGATTAATTGAAAGATTTAGTATAAGTCAAGATCAACAATTAGTAGATGCAATTATCTCAAAATTGTATCAAATGTGTTACGGAGTGACACTAAAAAGTATGAAAAAAGAGTTAGTATAAGTCCGCTAAACTAAATACTAACCCATATGTTTATAAATATATTTTAATATAAAAAATAAAAAAAGTAAATAAAAAAGGAAAGGAAATGATAATTATGATAATTCTTCAAGAATATAAAGAAATACCAACAAAAGATATAAAAGTAGGAAAGATTAATGAAAAAGATGAAACACTTTTACAAAAAGTTTGGGCAGAGAGAAAACATATAAAGAAAGAAGGAATTAATAAACTATTTAATGTTGTAAAATACACAAATGGATATGTAGTTCTTAATGATAAAACTAAACTATTAGCAGCAAAATCATTAGGATATGATAAAGTGCCTTGCATGGTAAGAGACAAAAAGAAGGAACGATTAGTAAACAAAATGCAGGATAAATTAATGTTAAATGAAGATGAATTTGCACAAATAACATATGTAAAAATATAAAATTGAATTTGATTAAATTCAAAATATGTAGATAAAAGTTAGACAATTTATGATAAAAAGAGTACTTGGATTTTATTAAAAGGTCCAAGTATTTCTTATTGTATAGTAACGATTTTAGTACCAATAGTTGTACATTAAATAGAATAAAAAATAATTTTTTTGTCCTAGCAAGCAATGAATTTGTTCACACGAAAATCTTGTAGGTCTCAAATTCTATTCAATGGGATAAAATCCCAATCCCTTTTTAAATTATTTTTATTTATCATATTAAATAAAAATAGGTCTTTACAAACTAATAATTTAGTAATAAAATATTAAATATAATAAACTAAATAAAATATTTAAGATATTAAATTTAGATTGGGGGTTAAAATGATATCTTATAAGCCATTACGAAAGTTATTAATTGATAAAGATTTATCTTGTGGGGAATTAAAAGATATTTTGCAGATATCTTCTGCAACTATGGCAAAATTAAATTCAGACAAAATAGTATCATTGGCTGTAATAGATAAAATATGCAAATATTTAAATTGCAATATACAAGATGTAATGCAATATGAAAATAAAAAGAAGGAGACTAACTATTAAAAGTCAAGACTTTTTATTAAAAAAATAAAAAATTGGAAAAATCCCATGCCAAATAGGCC
>CANQEA010000071.1 GCA_947594095.1 uncultured Clostridia bacterium
CCTACTTCTCTTCTTCCTGGTCCTCTAGATGGTCTTGCTTCTCCTACTGAATAGCTTGGGAAGTTGTAATGATGCATATATCTTTTAGATTCTTCTGTATCTATTCCATCTAATGTTTGTTCTTCACTAATCATACCTAAAGTTGCAACAGAAAGTACTTGAGTTTGTCCTCTTGTGAATAATGCACTACCATGTGTTCTAGGAAGAAGACCTACTTCACAAGAAAGTTCTCTTATTTCATTTAATTCTCTTCCATCAACTCTTTTATGCTCATTAAATATCATTTCTCTAACACATGCTTTTTCTATTTTATAAATTGCTTCACCAATATCTGATTTATGTTCTTCAAATGCTTCTTCTCCATATTTTTCTGTATATGCATTTTCTATTTTTTCTGTTAATTCTGCAATATTTTTGTCTCTTGTGTCTTTATCTTTTTCTTGTACTTTTTCTTTCATTTCTGATTTATAGTTTTCATTTACCCATTCGTATACATCATGGTCTACTTCAAATGACTTATATTCAAATTTTGGTTTTCCAATTTCTTTTTGAATTCCATCTATAAAATCACATACTTTTTTGATTTCTTCATGTGCCTCTTTTATTGCTTGTAACATAACTTCGTCTGCTACTTCATTTGCACCTGCTTCAATCATAGTAATTTTATTTTTAGTTCCTGCAACAGTAAGTGTTAAATCGCTTTTTTCTCTTTCTTCTTCATTTGGGTTTATAATGATTTTTCCATCTATTAATCCTACTGCAACTGCTGCTGTTGGTCCTCCAAATGGTATATCTGATATCGCTAAACTACAAGCAGCACCAATCATTGCTGCAACCTCTGGTGAATTGTTTTGATCAACACAAAGTACAGTGCTAACCACTACAACATCATTTCTAAAGTCTTTTGGGAATAATGGCCTTAATGGTCTATCTATTGCTCTAGATGTTAAAATTGCTTTATCACTTGGTTTTCCTTCCCTTTTTAAGAATCCTCCTGGTATTTTTCCAACTGAATATAGTTTTTCTTCAAAATCTACTGATAATGGAAAAAAATCTATTCCCTCTCTTGGTTCTTTAGAAGCTGTTACATTTACTAATACACATGTATCTCCATAACGTACTAGTACACTTCCATTGGCTAACCCTGCCATTTTTCCTGTTTCAATTACAAGTTTTCTACCTGCAAGTTCTGTTTCATAAGTTTTAAACATAATTTTTTCTTCCTTTCATCTTAAATTTACACCTAATTTTTCAGGCAAATTTAGATGGTAACCTCTATAATATATTAACTACTTTTTTAATATATTATACAAGCTACTTACCTAAATTTTTGCCTGAATAATTTTCAAAAAGCCCATGCCAAAATCAGCATTGGGCTTATTGAATTATTTTCTTAATCCTAATTTTTCAACAATTTCTCTATAACGGTTTATATCTTTTTTAGATAAGTAGTTTAATAAATTTCTTCTTTTACCAACCATTTTTAATAAACCACGTCTTGAGTGATTGTCTTTTTTGTGAACTTTTAAGTGTTCTGTAAGTTCGTTGATTCTTTGAGTTAAAAGAGCTATTTGAACTTCTGGTGAACCAGTATCATTCTCTCCTCTTTTATAAGTACTTAAAATTTCTTGTTTTCTTTCCTTTGTCATAATGTACACCTCCTAATTTTATAAATATTCCTAGAACTGAGCAAAAGTTAGGTGTCTATCTTTTTGCTAAGTAAAAGGTATGTCAATTTTTGACATACCTATTGTACTATATTTTTACTAAAATTTCAAGTGTTTTTAGTAATTTCTTTTAAGTATTTTTAAACTTTAGCTATACTTTTCTACAACAACAACTGTTCTTCCGCTTCTAGTCGAACCCCCAAATTCTTTAATAACAAATCTTCCTTTTCCTCTAATAGTTATAATATCATTTAGTTTTACTTGTTTTGAAAGCTTTGTTTCATTTTGTCCATTTATAAAAACCCTTTCTTGGCTAATTATTTGAGCAGCCTTGCTTCTTGATGTTTTTGCTAGGTCTGATACAAAGTTGTCTAATCTTAAAGATGGCACAATAATTTTAACAATCTCCATTGTTATTTCTTGTTTTTTTAAATTTTGTATATTTTCAATAGATATTTTACTATTTTCAAATCTGGTTAAACTTGGAAGCTGGTCATGAAGTATTTTTGCAAAATCACTTTTAGTTATGATATCTGCTCCTTCTTTTGAAACAATAATATCTCCAACTTTTTCTCTTTCAAGTCCAAGTTTTACAATTCCACCTAAATAATTTCTGTGAGTGTATTTTCCAATTTCACTACTTGAGAGCATGATTCTTACAACTTTAAATAAATTATTTATTTCTTCTTTTAATGCATCTTCGCTAATTCTATCTGGATAGCAAATTAACATTTTTCTTTCTGCTTCATCATATCCTCCATACAAAATACAGTTTTCTATCTTATTTTTTCTTAAAAAATTTTCTACTAATGATACTTGGTACATATCTAGAAAATCTGTATTTTCTATGCTTTGTCTTGAACTAGAAAATTCTATTTTGTCTAAAACTTGACTTAAACAAATTTTGTCTTCTTGTTTTTTATAGTCTTTCAAAAGTTCTTGTTTATTCATATTTTTAAAAAATCACCCTCTTTTTTTAATACCTAAATTACCGTGTAAAATAGAAGCAAGTCTTGTAATATAGAATCCTCATCCAACTTATAAATTTTTTCTATCTCTTTAACCTCTCCATGTTTAATAAACTCATCTGGATAAGAATATGTTTTAACTTTAACACCTTCTATATTTTCATCTATTATAAGTTCTTTTATACTTGTTCCCAGTCCATTTATTTTTGTTCCATCTTCTATTGTTACAACACATTTTGTTTTTAAAATTGATTCTTTTATCATATCTTTATCTAAAGGTTTTAAAAATCTTGCATTTATAACTTCTGCCTTAATTTCTTCTTTTTCTAATCCTTCTGCAATTTTCATAGCAGTTGCTACAGTTTTTCCAATACCTATAATTGTAATATCATATCCATTTTTTAATAGTTCTGCTTTCCCAAATTCTATTTTATCTTGTTTATCAAATTTTAATTTGTCTTCTTCTCCTCTTGGATAACGAATAATTACTGGTTTTTTCAAATTTACTGCATATTCTAACATATCTTCTAATTCTGTAAAATCTTTTGGGGCTAGAATTACTAGATTTGGTACAAGCCTAAAAAATGCCATATCTAAAAGTCCTTGATGTGTTTCTCCATCTGCTCCAACTAGTCCTGCTCTATCTACACACATAATAACTGGTAAATTTTGCATAGCAATATCATGAATTACTTGGTCATATGCTCTTTGATAAAAAGATGCATAAATTGGAACTACAGGTATTATTCCTTCTTTTGCCATACCTGCTGCTAAACCTAATGCATGTTGTTCTGCAATTCCAATATCAAAAAATCTATCTGGAAATTCTTTTTGAAAATTGCTAAGTCCTGTTCCATCTTTCATAGATGCAGTGATTGCAACTATCTTTTCGTTTTCTTTTGCCAAGCTTACTAATTTATCTCCAAAAACTTTAGAATAATCTTTTGATTTTTCTTTTTTACTTTTACCATCTTCTATATTAAATGGCCCTGTTGCATGAAATTTGTCTGGATTTTGTTCTGCAAACTCATATCCTTTACCTTTTTTAGTAAGAACATGAATTAATACAGGTCCATCTAATTCTTTACTAATTTTAAGTAAGCTTTCTAATTGTTCTATATTATGGCCATCAACTGGTCCTAGATAGCGAAAACCTATATCTTCGAAATACATTTTAGGAATAATAAATTGCTTTATACTTCTTTTGGTTTTTTGTACAATTCTTACAATTGGCCTACCAACAATTGGAACTTTAGCAATTAACTTTTTCATAGAAATGTTAGATTTAGTATACATCTTCTTTGTTCTTAATTTACTTAAGAACATATTTAATCCACCAATATTTTTTGATATACTCATTTCATTATCATTTAAGATAACTGTTATTTTACTTTGACTAGCTCCGGCATCATTTAATGCTTCTAATGCCATTCCACCAGTTAATGCTCCATCTCCAATTACTGCTAAAACACTATTGTTTTCTTTCTTTATATCTCTTGCTCTTGCCATTCCAAGTGCAGCAGAAATTGATGTACTACTATGTCCTGTGTTAAAACAATCAGCATCTGATTCGCTTGTTTTAGGAAAACCTGCAATTCCATTAAGTTTTCTTAGTGTTTTTAAATCATCTCTTCTTCCTGTTATAATTTTATGTACATAAGTTTGATGTCCTACATCCCATACAATTTTATCTTTTGGCACATCAAATACACTATGTAGTGCAATCGTAAGTTCTACTACACCCAGGTTAGAAGCTAAATGTCCACCATTTTCTGATACAACTTCTAGAATATATTTTCTTATTTCTTCTGCTAAAATTTTCTTTTGTTCTAAGTCTAATTTTTTCACATCTTCTGGTGAATTTATTTTTTCTATCATATAAAATGGCACTCCTTTTGCCTTATTTTTCGCTCTACCTAATCTTTTCTTTGATTTTTGAAAGAATATTAAGAGCATCAATAGGTGTCAATTCATTGAAATTGATTTTATCAATTTCATGTGCAATTTCAGCAATTTTAAAATTAAACATATCAAATTGTCCATCTACTTGTTTCTTATCTTGTTTTTTTCCTGTCATTATATTTTTCTTTTCTAATGTTCTTAATATTTCTCCTGCTCTTTTAGTAACTACTTTTGGTACACCTGCAAGTTTTGCAACATGAATACCATAGCTCTCATCTGTTCCACCTTTTACAATTTTTCTTAAGAAAACAACGTCTTCTCCTTTTTCTTTTACTGCAATAGAATAATTTTTTACACCTTCTAATTTTTCTTCAAGCTCAATTAGTTCGTGGTAATGTGTCGCAAATAATGTTTTAGCACCACATTTTTCTTTATCTGCTATATATTCTGCAACAGCCCAAGCAATAGATAATCCATCATATGTTGATGTTCCTCTTCCTATTTCATCTAATATTACTAAGCTATTTGGAGTTGCTTCTTTTAGAATATTTGCAACTTCCATCATTTCAACCATAAATGTACTTTGTCCCATACTTAAATCATCTGATGCACCAACTCTTGTAAATATCTTATCTACAACACCTATTTTTGCACTATCTGCTGGAACAAAACTACCAACTTGTGCCATTAGAGTAATTAGGGCAACTTGTCTCATATATGTTGATTTTCCTGCCATGTTAGGTCCTGTTATAATAGATAATCTACAATCTTCATTGTCTAAATATGTATCATTTTCAACAAAAGCTCCTGCACCAAGCATTTTTTCAATTACAGGATGTCTACCATTAGTTATTTCTATTTTTCCAGTAGAATTTATTTCTGGCATACAATAATTCATATCTTCTGCAACTGTTGCAAAAGATGCAATTACATCTAAGTTTGAAATAACTTCACTTGATTTTTGAAGTCTTTTAATGTTTTTGGCAATTTCTTCTCTAATCTCTGTAAACGCATTATATTCTAAGTTGATAACTCTTTCTTCAGAACCAAGTATTTGATTTTCTAAATTTTTTAGTTCTTCTGTAATATATCTTTCTGCATTTGTTAAAGTTTGTTTTCTAATAAATCTATCTGGTACTTGACTTAAGAATGATTTTGTGACTTCTATATAATATCCAAATACTTTGTTAAATCCTATTTTTAAGTTTTTAATTCCTGTTTTTTCTTTTTCTTCTGCTTCTAATGCAACTAGCCAATTTTTTCCTTCTGTTTGCGCTGTTTTTAGTTTATCAATTTCTTCATCATAACCAAGTTTTATTATTCCACCATCTTTTATTGTCATAGGTGGGTCATCTACTATTGCTTTATCTATTAAACTATATATATCTTTTAATTCATCTAGATTTTCATATAGTTCTTTTAATAAATCAGATTTTGTTCCAGATAAAATTTGCTTTACTTCTGGAAGTTTTTCTAAAGAATTTTTTAGTGTTACCATATCTCTTGCATTTGCATTACCATAAGCCATTTTTCCTGCTAAACGTTCTATATCATATACTTTTTTAAGACTTTCTACGATATCTCCTTTTAGCATAATATCTTCTTTTAATTCTTTTACAGCATAAAGTCTTTTATTAATTTCGTTAGGATCCATTAATGGGTCATTTAGCCATCTTCTAAGTTGTCTTGCTCCCATAGATGTAGATGTTTTATCTAATACCCATAAAAGTGTTCCTTTTTTTGATTTATCTCTCATCTTTTCTGTAATTTCTAAGTTTCTTCTGCTATTTACATCTAAAGACATATATTTTGATATTTGATAAATTGTTATTTTGTTAATATGTTCTAAGCTTGTTTTTTGGGTTTGCTCTATATATTCTATTAATGCATTCATACTAGGTATGCAAAGATTATATGAATCTAAATTAGATATTTCGTCTCCATTTGTTCCACATATCTGAAATCTAGGGTAAACTTTTTCTATATCATTTTTAAAATATTTATCTTCAAATTTGGTAATATATAAATCAAATCTTTCATTTATTTTGTCTATTTCTTCTTTACAATTATAAATATTTGAATTTACAACAAGTTCAGATGGAGTATATCTTGCAAGTTCATCTAATAATTGTGGAAAATTATTTGAATTCTTTATTTCTGCAGAATAAAATTCACCTGTTGATATATCACATACACTAATTCCAAAGTAAATTCCAGCTTTATATACAGACATAATGTAATTGTTTTTTCTTTCTTCTAACATGTT
>CANQEA010000072.1 GCA_947594095.1 uncultured Clostridia bacterium
TCTTACAATAACAATTAATGTATAATTAAATTATTTTTATTTTTTAGTAAATAGATTTTACTTTTTTAATTGACGTTTTATATTTTTTTAAAAATTTTTTCGAAAATACTTGAATATTGTAAAATTTAATATTATAATGTGTGTAGCAAAAGATAAGGAGAATGATTATGGAATTGACAAAAAATATATTTTTTAATACTGATAAATTAATTGAAAATAGTGTAGTAAAAATATCTTATACTGGTAAGTTTTTTCAAGACGACCATTCGGAAGATGTTTTTATTCATTATGGCTTTGGAATTAATTGGGATAATGTAAATGATATTAAAATGAACAAAACAGAACTAGGTTATCAAGCTGAGATTCAATTAGGAGAAGGAGATACATTTAATTTCTGTTTAAGAAATAATCTAGATGAATGGGATAATAATGATGGACAAAACTATGTTTTCCCACTAGAAAAAGCTCAAACAGAATTAATCGTATTAGAAGATGAACCTGTTTCTTTGGGTTCTGCAAAAAAATTAAGAAGATCTTATTTATGGAGTAAAAAAGTTCGTTTAGCTGTTTATAAGCTTATAACTTACCTTCCAAAATTGATTTCTGGAAATTATAAGAAAAAAGCTACTAATAATGGAAATGTATAAAAAATTTCTCGGTTTTGCCGAGAAATTTTTATTATATTACCCATCCACCATTTATTGAAATTATTTGTCCTGTCGTGTAGTTATCATCTATTAACCATTCAACACATTTTGCAATATCTTGAGGTTTTCCTACTTTTTCTAAAGGTATTTCTTGTTTTATTTCTTCTAATTCTTTGCTACTTAAATGATTATTTATACTTGTATCAATTATACCTGGTGCAATTGAGTTTACTCTAATGTTTGATGGGCCAAGTTCTTTTGCTAAACTCTTTGTTAAACCATCCATACCTGATTTTGATATAGAATATATTACTTCTAAGGAGCTTCCAACTAATCCCCATACAGAAGAAATGTTTATTATACATCCAGTTTTTCTTTGTATCATATTGGGAACAACTTCTCTACACATTGCAAAAGCAGAGTAAAGATTAGTATTTATAACTTTATCCCAATCTTCATCTGTTTCTTCTGTAAAAAGTTTATATTCTCCTATTCCTGCATTATTAATTAGAATATCCACATTTTTGTACTTATCTGTGGAAAACTTTACTAATTTTCTTACTTCTTCTAACTTCGATACATCTGCTTTAAATATGTCAATTTCTATATTTTGCTTTGATAGTTCTTCTTTTAACTCTTTGGCCTTTTCTTCTGATTTGTTATAATTTACAATTACTCTTATTCCTTTTTTTGCAAGACTTATTGCTATTTCTCTTCCAATTCCTCTTGCCCCACCTGTTACAATTGCAACTCTTTTTTCTATCATTTCATTCCTCCAATTTTTTATGAGTCTATTATAACGTTTTTTTCAAAATATTTCAACTTTATCAAAATTTCTTATTTTATCTAATAATGCAGCTCCTATTATTCCTGAATCGTTCTTGTACTTTGCAATATGTATATTTAAATTTGGTAGACCTTTTCTTATTTCATTTATAAAATATTTTGAGTACTCTGACATTCCACCACCAATTAAAACGTCTTTTATGTCATATTTTTTTCTAATTCTAGTCATACCCTTTATAAAGTCTTCTATATAATCTTTTAGAATTTTGGTTGCTACTATATCTCCTTCATCTATACTTTTGAATATTTCTCCTCTTTTATGCTTTCTTTTTTTAGCTTGGTTATATTTTTTCGATAAATCCTCGAAACTTTTAATATATTTATCCTGCTTATTTCCTACTTTTTTATTTAATTCAATAATATCCCATGTAATTTGATCTACACATTTATAATTATGTATATATGCTATACCTAAATCTGATCCTAAAGTAAACATTAAAAAGTTATTTATGTTATTAAAATAGCTATTACATATTCCTGCACATGTACAGTCATTTTCTACAAATATTTCTATATTATATTTTTTCAATTCTTTTTTCCAACCTATTTCTTTAACATTTAAGTTTGAAGAGCCCAAAAATATTGCATTATTTTTGTCAATTCCACCTGGGCATCCAATTCCTATAGATGTGACTTTATTTAAATCTATATTATTTTCTTTTATAAATCTATCTATAAAACTTATAACCATCTTTACAAAAGAATTTGTAGATATATTAATATCTATATTTTTATCAATTTTATTAGTAAAATATTTTTTACATTCTAGTTTATCATAATTACTATTATATAACCCACAAGCTATATGGCTTGCTCCAATATCTATGCCTATACTACTCATTTTTTATTCCTTCTACCATCATATTAATTCAAATTTATCTTCTAAACAATCTTTAGAATTACAACCTACATATATTTTGAATTCTCCTTTTTCTGAAACGTATTCTAAATCTTTATTCCAAAACTTTAGCATTTTCTCTGTTACTTCGAATTCTATTTTCTTTGTTTCATTTGCTTTAATTAATACCTTTTTAAATGCTTTCAATTCTTTTATTGGTCTTACCACACTTCCAAATAAGTCTTGAATATATAGCTGAATTATTTCCTTTGCATCAAAATTACTGCAATTCTTTAAAATAACAGAAACTATAATTTTTTCATCTTTTCCCTTATGTAATATTGTAGAACTTAGTTTTAAGTCTTTATATTCAAATTTAGAATATGATAATCCATATCCAAAAGGATATTTAGGGTAAATAGATGCATCTTGATATCTAGATTCAAAACGTAAATTATTAATATTAGGTCTTCCAGTATTGTATTGATTATAATAAATTGGGCATTGCCCTTCATGTTCTGGGAAGCACATATTTAATTTGCCTGATGGATTTTCATTTCCATACAAAACATCCCAAATTGCTCTTGCTCCTTCTGTCCCTGGAAACCATACTTCTAAGATAGCATCAACTTTATTTTCTATTCCTTCTAATACAAGTGGCCTTCCATTAAATAATATCATTACAATTGGCTTATTTAGAGTACTTAATACATTTAACAGTTTTTTCTGAAGTTTTGGTAACCTTATACTAACTCTTGCGTTTCCTTCTCCACTTTGTTTATAATGTTCTCCAACCGCTAAAACAATTATATCTGCATTTTTTGCAACTACCATTGCTTCATTTAAATATTTCTTTTGTGTTTTTAATTCCTCTCCATTTTTTAGCAATGATTTTCCATCTGCTTTCAATATATAATTCATTTCTCTGGTAGTTAACATATTACTACCTTTTGCATACAAAACATTTTCTTTTCCAATTCTTTCTTCAAGTGCTTGTTTAATAGTTACAATATTTTCTCTTTCTGAAAACATTGACCATTCTCCAGTGATTGCAAAATTGTCAGCATAAGGTCCTATTAATGCAATTCTTTGATTTTCTTTTATTGGTAATACATTTTTTTCGTTTTTTAATAATACAAAAGTTTCACAGGTTAATTTTCTTGCTTCCTCTAAATTTTCTTTGCTAAGTAATATTTTCTTTTCTTTTTCTATATTTGCATTGCCATATGGATTTTCAAATAATTTTAGTTCGTTTTTTAGTTTTAATACTCTAAATACAGCATTATCAATTAAAGAAATATCTATAACCTTTTCTTTTACTAATTCTTTCAAAAAATTGCTGTAAACATTTGTTAACATATCAATATCTACACCAGCTTTAATTGCTCTTAACGCTGCATCTTTTTTATCTTTAGAAACTCCATGTGCAATAGTTTCTTGTATTGCAGAATAATCTGATATTACCACTCCATCAAATTTATATTCTCCTCTTAATATTTCTCTTAAAAGCCAATTATTTATTGTTGCTGGAATACCATCTACAATATTAAATGATGTCATAACCATCTTTGCTTTCTCCTCTATTCCTGCTTTATATGCACTCATATAATATTGTCTTAATTCTCTTTCTGACATATCAACTTTATTATACTCTCTTCCTGATTCTACTGCGCCATATGCTGCAAAGTGTTTTATACACGACACACAATTTCCTTCTTTTGAAATATCATCCCCTTGTATAGCATTTACTAGTACTCTAGCATATATTTCATTTAAATATGTATCTTCTCCACCTGTGGACTCCATTACTCTTCCCCATCTTGCATCTCTAACCAAATCTACCATAGGATAAAAGTTTACATTCACTCCTGCTACACTTGCCTCTTTCATAGCAATTTGAGCACATCTTTTTACTACCTCTGTATTCCATGAGCACCCTTGTGCTAATGGAATGGGAAATACAGTTTTATATCCATTAATTATATCTGCCATAAACATTAATGGTATTTTTAATCTGCTCTTTTCTAAATATTTATTTTGTACTGTAATTACATTTTTTGCTCCTACTGTGTTTAGAATTGATCCAACTTTATATATCATATTTTCATGCATTCCTAATTTTGATATTGGTCCAGTTTGAATATTTTCTTTTTTTAAAAATATTTTACCACTAATTTGAACAAGTTGTCCTATTTTTTCGTCTAAAGTCATTTCATTTAATAAATTAACTAATTTGGATTTTATCATAATCATCTCTCCTAGTATCTACTGAAAAATCTAACAATTTCAATCCTTTTTTTACATACTTGTTTTTCATAAAATACTTCCATATAGTTCCGTTTAAATAGTTTTCTATCATTATTATTTCAATGCCCTTATCTATTCCAATATATTCTTTTGCAAACCACGGCTTATTGCCTTCTAAATTATATGCGTCTTTAAATCCATATTTACCCCATAATTTAGTAAAATTACTATAGTAATACTTCATAGCTTCTATACTTTCTTTTGGCGTAAACACTATTGAACCTATTGCTCCACAAGGAGAGATGGTTCCGTCATTTTCTATATCTAAATTTACGTTACATGGTTCTGCGCCACATCCTATATATCCTTTTGGAGAAAGGCATGCTGTTAATCCCCATGAATTTTCACCGTAAGTCTTGAATTTTTCTTTGTTGTCTATACAATATTCTCTGTTCGCTTTGGTCGCTTTTATAGAATTTTTAAACCAATTAATTCCATCTCTATCTTTTATATTTCTAAAATCTATCCATGCATGAGAATACTGATAAGTAAATAATGTACCACAATATGTATATATAATATCTTTTATTTCTTTATAATCTGCTTTTTTCCTTTCAAATTCATAATACATATCTTTGTTTACTGGAAATGTTGGAGAACTTACCCCTAATATGTATAACATTAATTGTTCTGCATATCCATCCCATTGCCCCCAAAAACCCTTTTCTGGTTTATATCCCATATAAAAATAATTGTTTTCTTTGTTTGTATACCATTCCCAATTAACATTTTTATATAATATTTCAGCCTTTCCTTTTACTTCTTTTCCGAAATATTCGCCAGCTACTATTGCACCACATATAAAAATAGCAGTATCTATAATTGAAATTTCACAATTCCATTCTCTTTTACTATTTTCTATGTTTACAAAGTGATAATAGAAGCCATTTTCCCTTTCTACATTATTTATAAATGTATCTAACGTTCTGTTTGCTCTTTTATAGGCTTTTTCAAAAGTAATCCATTTGTGCTCTACTCCAATAATTAGTGCAGCTAACCCATATCCTACTGAAACAATACTTGCTATATTTTTATCAATTATAGTTTTATCTCTTATTAATCCATATCCATTACTTTTTTTATTTAAATTTACTTCTTTTATAAAAAAATTGTAGCTTTTTTTGAGTTCTTTTTCTAATAATTTGTTACTATCTAATTTATTTAATCTCATATAGTTTGTACCCCTCTAAATTTATTATATTATTTCATAATATTCATTTCAACGTATATTTTTTCCAGATATGGATATATATGCTATTCTAAAGTAATTTACACATCCTCTTACCAAATAGTTTATTTTCTTTATTCTACAATCTAGGTAGTTGACGATATATACTTCCACTATTGACTCTCTCCGATTAGCTAAACGACATGCCTTCGTACCTAAGAAAAACAGCACCAAAAAGGTGCTGTTTTTTCGGTTATTTCCTTTGCTGAATAATTTCCCTAAAGCTGGTAAGCTCTTTGTCCGATGGAAAGATAAGCGAAAATGAAACAGTCAGAGAGAAACCATTTGAAGGGCTAGGTGTATTTTGGTACGGAATACCTTTAAATTCGTTAGCTTTTTCAATTATTTCTACAGCATTCTGAATTAAGATAAATTCACCTTCTTTTGCCGGACTTTGACCTTTTACCTCTATGATTGGCATAATGCCTTTCCGTTGAAAAGTCCAACTAATAGGAATCTTCATTGTCAAAACCTCTTTTCTAAAAGAAATATTATATATATATTATAACATATTTTCAACTATATTTCAATGTTTTAACTATTACTGTCAGGGTCATTTCATAAAATATCGCAAAATTGTAATATTTTATGGTAAGTGCTAAATTTATGCTATACACGTTATACAAAAAAAGCCAATAATTAAGAGCTATCTCAAAACTAATGACCTTTATATGGAGCCACTTCTCAGATTCGAACTGAGGA
>CANQEA010000073.1 GCA_947594095.1 uncultured Clostridia bacterium
TCATTTATATAGTTTGGACTTAGGTTATTTCCCGCATATAAAATTTGTGGATATTTTCTTTGCTTTTCTGGTAACATATTGTAAAATGAACTAGTTAATGCTTCAATAACAGCTCTTGCTCCTAAATAAGATCCACCAATTCCAATAACAACTAATATGTCTGATTCCTTTTTTATTTTTTTAGCTGCTTTTTTTATTCTTTTCCATTCTTCTTTGTCATAGTTAATTGGTAAATCCACCCATCCTGCAAATTCGTTTTCGTCATCTGCCATACCATGTAATTTTTTGTGGATTTCTTCTACTTGCTTTTTGTATTCCATTATGCTTTTTTGCGTAACTCCACTATTTTTTAAATCTAACTCAATATTTGCCATAACCATTACCTCTTTTCTTTAGAATTTTACTAAAGCAATTATATATAAAAATAGAAAATTTTTCAATATTATTTTATAAAATCACTATTATAATATTCTTGAATTGTTTTATTAAATATGTTAATATACGTAGAAATAATAAAAGGAATAGTAAATGAGGAGTGTTTAAACTATGAAAACATGGGAAGAAGTTCGAAAGGGTTTTCAATTTTCAGAAAAAGAAGAAATGAAAATTCAAAAAAATATATAAAAAATATTTTATAAAATAGATAGAAAAAAAATATAAATTAACAAAAAAGGAAGAAAAACAAAATAGTGGAACTATTACTATAAAAGTGTAATACAATATAATTAATATAAAAAAGGCAACATAAACGTTGTCTTTTTTATTATATAGAAAACTTCTTTTATTCTTAGAAAAATAATTGAAAATTACATTATAAAAATCATATTTTGCAAAAGCCAAGAATATAATATTTATAGTAATCTAGGACAAGGATGTCTAAGATTTACAATAAGAGAGGAATTTGTAGAATATGTTTAATGTTACTGTACTAAAAATGAAAGATATTATAAAATATTTCATAGGAATGATAATAACAATATTAATTATTTTAATGATCTCAAAAGTAATAGGTAATAAAGAAAACAAAGAAGAAAAAGTTTTAAATGACATGACAAAAACAGTAACAAGTCTAACGAAGCAAAATTTGCTTAGCTGTGTAGATACAACTATTCCTGCAGTAGAAGCATTGAATACCAAGGTAGAAATAAATAAAGAAGAACAAAAAGATGAAGAAAAGAAAATAGTAACAGAGAATCATTTTTTCGAACAATTTTTAGATACACAAATTAGTGCTATAAAAACAATAAATGAAAATACGAATACAGAAGAAAACATAGAAAAAGATAAGGAAGATAACTCAAATAATATAGAACAAGCACAAACTGGGTTAGGAACAGAAGTTATAACTCAAAATCCAATTGCAGAAAATTATAATGCACAATATGGAAAAGTAAAAATAAAAAACCAAACAGAATATAATTTAACAGAAGAAATGCTAACACCAGATGTAACAGTAGATAATAAAAATGTAATAATTTTTCACACACATAGTTGTGAAAGTTATACATCAAGTGATGCTTACCCATACACTCCAACAGGGAGCTATAGAACAACAGATTTAAACTACACAGTAACAAGGGTTGGAACAGAGTTAGAAAATCAATTAAAACAGTATAACTTTAATGTAATACATAATACTGATTATCATGATTATCCAGCATACAATGGTTCTTACACAAGATCTCTTGAAACTGTTGAAAATATATTAAAAGATAATCCATCTGATATAATTATAGATTTGCATAGAGATGCAATTGGAAGCAGAAGCGATTATGCTCCAATTGTAAAAATTGGAGAAAATGATGTTGCAGCACAAATTATGTTTGTTATTGGGACAAATGATGGAGGACTATGGCACCCAAATTGGAATCAAAACCTAAAATTTGCAATTAAAGTACAAGAAAAAGCAGAAGAAATGTACCCAGGACTTTTTAAACCAATAATGTTAACTACTTCTAGGTATAATCAGCATACAGGAAAATTTGCTAATATAATTGAAGTAGGTGCAACTGGAAATACTTTAGAACAATGTTTGACTAGTATGAAATATTTTGCAAAAGTAATGGATGAAATAAGCAAGTAAAAAGTATAACAACACATTCGCATATTGGAATGTGTTGTTATTTTAAATATTTACTACTCTATGTTTATTATACATTTTTCCAGAACCAGTCTAAGCTGTTATCTAAACTTTTCTTTCCTGTTGTTCTTGCTTCTATATCATCTACCCATAAATAAGCAAAAAATGATACAAGAACAAATAAAAAATCAATTGCTATACTCATTGATAATGCTCCACTAATAGAAGCAAATTGGTCTGCTAGAGTTAGTCTTTGAACTACGTGAGTAACTAGTAATATTAGAAAAGCAAATAAAGGTATTGCTGATACATAGCTTTTCTTTACTTCTTGTGCTAAAAATATTAAAAGCGCTGTTGCTATAGTAACTAATAATAATGTAATTAAGTTTGTCATATCTACAAAAAATATCATTGGTAATCCCCCATTCTCTTTTGTTTATTCATTAATATGATATCACTATGTAAAATTTTTATCAATATATTTTATATTACATTTGGATTACAGTTTTGTTACAAGTTGCAATTTTAATATTATTTACTGCATTGTTTTGGTTTTATATAATATTATTTTAATTTTTTTTCAATTAAATCTGCTACTTCTTTTGCTTTTTTAGTTATATATTCTTGTTCTTCCCCTTCTATCATGACTCTAACTAATGGTTCTGTTCCAGAAGGTCTAATTAACACTCTTCCATTTCCAGCAAATTCTTTTTCTAGTTTTTCAATTGCTTGTTTAATTTCTTCATCTTTTTCGTAGTCATATTTTTTATCTGTATTGACTTTTGCATTTACAAGCACTTGTGGATATAATTTAACAGTATTTCCTAATTCTGATGCTTTTGCTCCTTCTTCCAAAATGGATTTTATAAGCATTAAAGATGTAAGTATTCCATCCCCTGTTGGATTATAGTCTAATAAAATAACATGACCAGATTGTTCTCCTCCTAAGTTAAATCCATCTTTTAACATTTCTTCTAGCACATATCTGTCTCCTACTTTTGTTTGAATAAGCTCTAGCCCGTTGTCTCTTGTGTATTTGTTTAGACCTAAATTGCTCATAACTGTTGCAACTATTGTATCCTTACTAAGTTTTCCCTTTTTTCTTAAACTGTTTGATATTATAGCTAGAATTTTATCTCCATCAATCTCTTTGCCGTTTTCATCTATAGCTAAACATCTATCTCCATCTCCATCATATGCTATTCCTAAACTTAGTTTATTTTCTATAACAAATTTCTTTAATCCTTCTAAATGAGTAGAACCACAATTATCATTTATATTAATGCCATCCGGATTATTGTTTATTATTTTATATTTGATTCCTAATGTTTTAAAAACTTTTTCTGCAACTTTGTATGTTGCACCATTTGCTACATCAATGCCTACTACAAAGTTATCTCTTCTTAGTTTTTCGAAGTCATCATCAAAGTTTTTTCTAAAGAAATACACATATTCTTCTATTAATTCTGGTGTATATTCAGATACCCCAATTTTATCATTTACAGCAGATAACTCATTTAATTTACCAGACTCCATAACCTCTTCTATTTCTTCTTCTAGACTGTCTGGTATTTTCATTCCTTTATTACTAAAATATTTAATTCCATTGAATTCGTATGTATTGTGTGATGCAGAAATTACAACACTTGCATCTGCATTTAATTTTCTTGTTAAATATGCAACTGCTGGTGTTGGCAAAACTCCTAATAATTTAACATTTGCACCATAGCTTAAAAAACCTGATACCATTGCACTCTCTATTAATGTTCCAGATATCCTTGTATCTCTACCAATTAAAATTGTTGGTGAATGATCTGTGTGCTTTGATAAAACATATGCTCCTGCCTTTGCTACACGATACACAAGTTCTGGCGATAATTCTGTATTTGCAATTCTTCTTATTCCATCTGTTCCAAAATATTTTCTCATAAAACATTTTCCTTTCTAGCAATTATTTTGTTTTTAAAATCCACTTTTCTTTTAAAGTAAATTCCATTTTCTTTGGCAAATCTATATCAATTCTTTTGTTTTCTAATACAAACTTTGGATTAATTGTAGTTAATTCTTCTAACTTTTCTTCCCCAATAATATTTTCAATTTCTTTTAATGCTTTTTGTATTTGTGGATATACTGTTTTTTCTTTATGTACATCCGATCCTAAAAAATGTATCATATCATTTTTTAAAAATTTTTTAACAAGTATTTGCGCTTTTTCTCCATATTTACCTAAAATACTTGTATAGTTTGCTTGCATTAAAACACCTTTTTCTATTAATTCATAAATTAATGATGGGTCTTTTTGAACAAAAGTGTATCTTTCTGGATGCGCTAAAATTGGTATTAGCTTATGACCCAACATTTCATATACAATGTCATATAAGTTCATAGGTTCTGCATTTAAGGGCATTTCAAATAAAACATAATTTGTGTTATTTATTGTAGATGCTCTTTTTGTTTCTAACAAATTAATAATATTATCTGATAAATACACTTCATTTGCTGTATATAATTTTATATCAATATTTTGCTCAGGTAATTTTTCATTTAAAGCATTAACCCATACTTCTATTTCTGCTTTTTTTACTTCATAATATCCTTCCATAAAATGAGAAGTTGTAACAATTGCATCAAATCCGGTGTCTTTTGCTTCTTGTATTAAGTTAAATGTTTCTTCAACACTTTTTGCACCATCATCTACATTTGGTAAAATATGAGAATGAAAATCTATCATAGCAATTCCTTTCTTTTTATTTTTTTGGTTTACCTAAATAGTCATTTATTTGATTTAGTATGTCTTGTGTTCTTTCTGCTGAAATTTCTTCTGCATTTTCTATTTGTATTTTATTTTGGAATGCTTTTGGTATTTCGCTTTGCTCTGGATTGTTTACTTCTTGTTTTGGTTTAACAGTTTCTTTTAGTTTTAAATCTGCTTGATTATTATTTTTTACAACTACACTTTGTTGTTTTTTATTTTTTGAACTTGATTTTCCAGAAGTTTTACCTATTTTGCTTGATGAGCTATAATAATAACTTTGATTATATTTCTTTGATGTAATTGGCATTTTATTTATAACAACACCTGCTAGGTTCCCGCCAACATTTTGTATATTTTTAATTACTCTATTTAAAGCGTCTTTTTTTGTGTACTTATGTGCAGTGACAACTACTGTTGAATCTGCAAGTCTTGATAAAATAATAGAATCTGCAACTAATTCACAAGGTGTTCCATCTATTATTACTATATCACAAACAGTTTTTAATTTTTCTAACATATTAATCATTTGAGCAGAAACTAATAATTCTGATGGGTTTGGTGGAACATTTCCAGCAGCCATTAGGTATAAATTTTCTACTTCTGTTTCTTGAATATAATCTGCTAAATCTAATGTTTCTTTATCATCTTCATCTAAATCTATTCCTGATAAATAGTTTGAAAGACCTGGCTTTGGTGATACACCAAATATTGCATATTGTCTTCCTTTTCTCATATCTGCGTCAATTAAAATTACTTTTTTCCCTGCTTGTGCAAATGTAACTGCCAAGTTTGATGCTGTCCAACTTTTTCCTT
Source organism: uncultured Clostridia bacterium (assembly GCA_947594095.1). Next base: position 5,649 of record CANQEA010000073.1, read on the forward strand.
CTGATGGAAAAGTTGATGTAATTAAAAGTGTTTTCATTTTTTTGCTTGTATTCATAAATTGTATATTTGTTCTTAATGTTCTAAAAATTTCCGAAATTGGAGATTTTGGGTCTTTGTGTACTATAACTTCTTTTCTCATTATTTTTTACCTCCTCTTTCGTTTTCAAATTCATAAATTGGTATTGTTGCTAATACTGGCAACTTAAATTCTCTTTCTACTTCCTCTGGTGTTTTTATTGTTGTATCTAACATATTAGCAATTAATACATAAATTACTGCAATCACAAGACCAATAAATGCAAAAATAACTATGTCTTTTATGTGGTTAATATTTGATGGAGTTTCTTCTATTTCTGCCTCGTCTACTACATGCACGTTATTAATATTATATATCTCTGCAACCTTTTCTGTAAAAACCTTTGCAATTTCGTTTGCGATTTTAGCTGCGTAAGATGCATTTTCATTTGTCACAGATATTTCTATTAATTCTGTGTCTTTTACAGATGTAACTTGTACATTGTTTCTTAATGTTTCTTCATCAACATTTATTTTTAAATTAGATAACACCTGTCTTAATACATTTTTACTTTTTACTAGTTCACTATATGTTGATACTAATTTAGAGTTTAATGTTATTTCTGTTGTTGTAATAGATGTATCTGCTGTTTCTGTTTGACCTGATGCTTCTGAGGTTGCAAGAACTAATGTAGTAGAAGATGTGTAAACTGGTGTTACAAAACCATAACTATATATTATCCCTATTACTATAAGTATTAATACTATTAATATAATTTGAACTTTTTTGTTCCA
>CANQEA010000074.1 GCA_947594095.1 uncultured Clostridia bacterium
TTTTCATCACATTTTGCCCAAATTTCTTTGTTCCAAATTTCAAGTCTTGTGCCAACTCCAATTATTATTACTTCTTTTTCAAGATTTGCAGCTACTCTTAAATTATTTGGTAATAAAAATCTTCCTTGTTTATCTATTTCACATTCTGTTGCTCCTGATAAGAAAAACCTTACAAAGTTTCTGGCATTTTTGTCTGAAAGTGGAAGAGATTTTAGTTTTGTTTCGAAATTTAACCACTCATTTTGTGAAAACGCAAATAAACATCCATCTAACCCTTTTGTTACGATGAACTTTTCTCCCATATCTTGTCTTAATTTTGCTGGCATTATTAGTCTGCCTTTAACGTCTAAAGAGTGCTCGTATTCACCAATAAGCATTAAATTTCACCTCTTTTCTATCTCTCACTTTTTTACCACTTTGCACCACTTCTTACCACTTCACTACCATTTTAATATAACTTCTTATATTTTGCAATAGTTTTTTGAAAATTTTTTAATTTTTTTAAATTAAATATTTTATTAATTAAATTTTTAAAATTTTCCTTAATTATTGAGTAAAAAAAATACAACTAAAATAATTCTTATTATATGCAAAAAAAGAGAGACTTCTACTTCAGCTTAGATCTCTCTTTTCCATTTTTATAAATTTTTTAATTATTTCGATTTCAAATTTTTTGTTTTTCTATTGTTCTGATTAGATACTATTTTTTTCCCTGTTTCCTGTTCTAATTGTTCCTTTGCAATTCTAGCAATATTTCCACCTTTTATAACTGAATCTTGTGCTTCTTTAAAGCCTTTCCCATTTTTACTTTTTGATATTTCTGTAGATGAAGTTTCTGCTAACATATTTAGAACTAATTCCATATTAGTCATATTATCTCGTAAATTTTCCTTTTTTAAACCTTTTAAATTTTTATACTCTTTTACAGAATATCCACTCCAAGCTTGTGTTAAAATATTTGTTAATATTGCAAAGTCTTTACTCTCGTTTATTCCTTTTTGTTTTAATTCATCGGTAAATTCTTTTCTAATATCTATAGTTTTTAACCTTTGATTTATCCATTCTTCTGAATATCCTTTTTTCCTATATATGTCTAATGCTCTATTTATCGCTATTTCTGGGTCATATGCTTCATCTATTCTATCTTTACCAACTTGTGCTAGCCAAAGCTTAAAAGGTTCTGCTCTTTTTGATGGTATAGATTGTATTAACCTTAAAATTTGTTCTGTGTTCATTACATCTGTATCTCTTAACTTTCCATCATATGCTCTCATTTTCAACTGGTTAGAATTACTAACCAGTTCACTTCCCTCTTGCATTAATTTATTTTTAAGCCATTTCCAATAATTTCTTGATTTTTGATAATCATTATCAGTTAATATGCTTACAACATCTACCACAGAAAAATACCATTTTTCTTGTTCTTCATTCCAATGTGTTCTAATCTTTTTATTTTCGAATATTTTTAATTCATTATTTTGTTCCATTTGTACCTCGTTTCTTTCAACTGTATTCCCCCGATCACAGCTGAATTTTTATATTTTTAATCACCTTCTATCCAATTTCAAAATTATAACTTCTATCCGACCATATTTATATCATATATTAAAAAAATTTTCAATATTACATTTTTATTACTTTTGTCAAATTGCTTTACTTTTTTTAGATACTAATGTAAAATAAAGATGATTGAAATATAATCACAATTTTGGTAATACTAATTAAGATAAAAGATAAAACGGAGGAAACAGATGAAAAAAGAATTTGAATTAAATTACAAAGATTTAAAAGTGACATGTGACCCTTCAGTATTTAATTTTAAAACAACTGAAGAATTAGAACCAATTCATACAGGTATTGGACAAGACAGAGGAATTAAAGCACTAGAATTTGGAATTGAGTCTGATGTTAAAGGTTATAATTTATATTTAGAAGGCCCAAGTGGCGTTGGTAAAACGATGTACACAAAAAATTACTTAGAAAAAGTAGCAAGTAAGAAAAAAGTTCCTTCTGATTGGTGTTATATATATAATTTTGATAATCCAAATGAGCCAATTGCAGTATCTTTACCTGCAGGAAAAGGTAAAGAATTTAAAGAATCTATGGATGGATTTATTAAAGAAATAAAAAAAGATATTAAAAGTACTTTTAATGCAGAAGATTTTGAAAAGGAAAAAGCATTAATTAAGCAAGAGTTTGAAGCAAAACGCGCCAGCTTACTTGAAAAGTTAAACGAAGATGCTTCTAAATATAATTTCCAGGTAAAAACAGCACAAAATGGTATTTATATGATGCCAATTGTTGATGGTAAGACGATTGAAGAAGAAGAATTTGAAAAATTAGACGATGCCACAAAACAAGAATATGAAGAAAAATCAACAATTGTTCAAGAGCAAATTATGAATGTAATTGGTAAAATAAAAGAAATTGAGAGAGCATCTGATAGAAGAATATCAGAATGGCAATCAAATATTGCTCTTCTTACTGTAAATGTTCACATTAACTTTTTAAAAGCTAAATATAAAAGAAATAAAAAAATTAATCAATTCTTAAATGATGTAAAACAAGATGTACTTAAAAATATACCTGTATTTTTAGAAGAAGATCAAAAGCAAACGTCTCAACCTGTGCAAGGTCCAAGCAATAAAGCTCCAGATCCTTGTTTAAATTATCGTGTTAATTTATTTGTAGATAACTCAAATCGCACAGGTGCACCAATTATAATGGATTCAAATTATTCTTATCATAATATTTTTGGTTCATTAGAGTATGAAAACTATTATGGTGCACTAAAAACAGATCATACTATGTTAAAACCAGGGTTACTACAACAAGCAAATGGTGGTTACATTATCTTCCAAGCAAAAGACCTACTTGCAAACCCTGTATGTTATGAAGCACTTAAAAAAGCATTAAGAATAAAAGAACTAGGAATAGAAAATACACAAGACCAACGTTCTTCAATGGTTTTAATTTCATTAAAACCTGAGCCAATTCCTTTAGATTTAAAAGTTATTCTAATTGGAAATGAAATGATTTATCAAACATTACTTAGTATGGATACTGATTTTAGAAAATTATTTAAAATAAAAGTAGAGTTTGAATCAGATGCTCCACTAAATGATGAAAATGTAAATAAATTAGCAAGATTTGTTCACGGATTTTGCGTACAAGAAGAATTACCTCATTTAGATAAAGAAGCTATGGCAAAAATAGTAGAATATGCATCAAGAATCGCAGGAAAACATGAAAAAATTTCTACACGTTTTAATGATTTAGCACAAATTATTGGTGAATCTGGAACTTGGGCAAAACTTGCTAAGTCAAAAGTAGTTACAAAAGAATATGTAGATATGGCTTTAAAGGAAAGAATTAATAGGGTCAAGAAATATGATTCAAAGTATGTAGAGATGATAAAAGAAAATTCTTTATTAATTAATACATCAGGTGCTGAAGTTGGAGAAATAAACGGTTTAACAGTTATGACAATAGGTGATTATACTTTTGGAATGCCAAGTAAAATTACAGCAAATACTTTTCTAGGAAAACAAGGAGTTGTAAACATAGAGCGAGAAGTTGAGATTTCTGGTCCATCTCACTCTAAAGGTGTACTTATCCTTTCTCGGATATTTAGGAGAAAAATTTGCACAAGATATTCCTTTATGTTTAACTGCAAGTTTATGTTTTGAACAATTATATAATGGTGTTGATGGAGATAGTGCTTCAAGTACAGAGCTATATGCACTTCTATCTAGTTTATCTGAAATACCTATTGACCAAGCAATTGCAGTTACAGGATCTGTAAATCAAAAAGGTCAAATACAACCAATTGGTGGTGTTAATGAAAAAATTGAAGGTTATTTCCAAATTTGCAAAATGAGAGGCTTAGATGGAACTCATGGAGTTATGATTCCAAAACAAAATGTAGATAATTTACAACTAAATGATGAAGTTATTTCTGCTGTTAAGAACAAGAAATTCCACATTTATGCGATTTCTACAATTGATGAAGGAATAGAACTTTTAACTGGCGTACCTGCTGGTAAAAAAGATAAAGATGGACATTTCCCAGCTGGAACTATAAATCAATTAGTTTATGAAAAATTAAAAAAATATGCAACTATAAGTGAAAAGCAATCTTAATTAGACACAAAAATAAGGCATAATATGTGCCTTATTTTTTTAATTCATAAAAAAAAACAATATAGCTTTTCAACTATATTGTTTTTATGAATTCATATATTTATATACTATTTATAAATTCTTATTTTTTGTTTACTAAATCTTTTAATGCTTTACCAGCTTTGAATACTGGAGCTTTTGATGCAGGTATTTTGATTTCTTCTTTAGTTTGTGGGTTTCTACCTTTTCTAGCAGCTCTTTTTCTAACTTCGAAAGAACCAAATCCAACTAATTGAACTTTGTCTCCTTTAGCTAGTGCTCCTGTAACAACTTCAACAAATGCATTTACTGCACCTTCTGCTGCTTTTTTTGTGTCTCCAGTTTTTGCAGCTACTGCTGCGATTAAATCAGCTTTGTTCATTTAAATTACCTCCTATAAGATTTAAAAGTTATGTATATTATTAATATGTGATTAACAATACACTCTATTATTTTATTCGTCAAAAACCTTTAAAATCCTTCTTTTTTTCCATATTTTTTAATATATTTTTAATTTTTCTAAAATTTTATATATTTTTTGCCCTTGTGGTAACATTGCTATTTCTTCTTTTGAGAATACCTTTAGTGCTAGAACCGCAAGTATATAAACGATTACAGCGATTACTATTGCAATTATTGTAGCTAGTTTTTGAGCAATTATACCTGTTAATATCATATATACAAAATATGAACAAATTCCCATTATTGTTACTGCTAAAATTGGTTTAATTACAAATTTTGATGTAGTTAAATTTAGTTTAACATATTTTTTAAGTGCATTTATTGCAATTGTAAATGCAACTACATGGCATGCAACAGATGCTATTGCTGCTCCATTTACTCCTATTGATGGAATTGGAACTAAAATTAAGTTTAAAATTAATTTTACTATAACTCCACACCCCAGAGAAAGAGTCGGTATCATAAGTTTTCCATATCCTTGTAAGACGCCGGTTTATTGTCTGGTCGAGTATTGTAAATAAAATTGTTAGAGAACTTATTTGTAAAATGACTTCACCTGAGCTCGCATTTGGGAATAGTAAGTTTAGTATTGGTCCTGCAAATAAAAACATACCTACTGTACATGGAAGACCAATTAACATTGATGTTAAAAGCGAGAATGATGTTTTTTCTGTTATTGTCTTTTTGTCTTTTCTTGCCTTTGCCGCAGATATTGCTGGAACAAGTGCAGTTGCGAAAGCCACATTAATTGAAAGTGGCAAACTTGTTAACATGTCTACTTTTCCCCCTAGTATTCCATACTGAGCTATTGCCATATCTTCTGGCATAAATTCTTTTAGGCTTCTTACAACTGTAAATGAATCTATATTTTTATTAATAGATGACATTATTGCAGTTAGTGCAATTGGAATTGATACAAGTAATATCTTTTTAACAATTGTTTTTACTCTTTCATATTTAAAGTTTACAGTAGAGCGAATTTCTTGTGCAATTTCTTTTCTTCTTGTTTTATAAAATAAATACAAATATCCAAATCCTGCAAATGTTGCAAGTGTTGTAGCAAGTGTTGCTCCCCCTGCCATCCATTCTGTTGATGCGTTAGATACTATTGCAATTATTTCTACAAGTATAATTGTAAGTGTGGTTTTAAATAATTGCTCTAAGCTTTGAGATCTTGCTGTTACTTTTAAGTTTTGTCTTCCATTAAAATATCCTCTCATAACTGATGATATTGCAACAAAGAATATTGCAGGAGAAAGTGCGACTAATGTCATTTCTGCTTCAGGAATTTCTAGCCAATAATATGCAATAACATGTGCTCCTAAAAATAACATTAAACTTCCAACTAAACCGATTACTGCAAATGTGGCAAATGCTATTTTAAATATTCTATATGCACCTTTATTATCTCCGAACTGCTACTCTTTCAGATACCAGCTTAGATATAGCATTTGGTACACCAATAGAAGAAATTGTAAGAAGCATTGCATAGATTTGATATCCTGCTGCTACTATTCCATTTCCTTTATCTCCAAATCCTTCTCTATTTGTTAAATATAGAGTATATACTAACCCTAATAATTTTATAAGTACTTGCGAGAAGATTAAAGTAATTACTCCTTGCATAAATGTTTCTTTTTTAGGCGGTTTTTCTTTAACTAGCCTTTGTGCCATTTAATCACCCCTTATTTTATATCGTCTACTTAATTGTACTTATTTATTATAAATTTAATTACTAATTTATTCAATAGTTTTAAATAAAAAAATAAAGGTTTATTAAAAA
>CANQEA010000075.1 GCA_947594095.1 uncultured Clostridia bacterium
GTATTAGCAGTAGTACTTGGTTTATTGTTAGTGTTAACGTTAATATTAATGTTATGTAACAAAAAGAAAGATAAAAAACGCAAATGTTGCTGTTAAATAAAAAAATCTCTCGGTGCTTAAGCTGAGAGATTTTAGTTTATATAATTTTCAATTATATTCCAAACGTTTTCCTGATATATCTTTCTTTCAGAAGAAAAAGGAAGAGTAGGAATATCACCAATTGGATTTAATAATTTTTGTAGTTCTTTTACAGTATTGTCTACTTTTGTTATAGCGATTTTGTCTGCTTTATTTGCAAGTATTAAGCAAGGAATTCCAGATGATATAATATAATTATACATAAGTTTATCATTTTCTGTTGGGTTATGCCTAATATCTACCAAAAATATGATGAAAGTGATTTCGTTTCTATTCTTTAAATATTCTTCTATAAATTTCCCAACTTGAATTTGTTCTTTTTTAGACATTTTACTATATCCATATCCTGGTAAGTCAACGAAGTAAAAAGTATTATCTATATTGTAAAAATTTATTTGTCTGGTTTTACCTGGTTCACTACTTGTCCTTGCTAATTTTTTTCTATTTATCATTGTATTGATAAAGCTAGATTTACCAACATTTGATTTTCCTACTAAAACAATTTCAGGTAAACCATTTTTTGGATATTGTTTTGGGCCGACTGCAGATATTTCAAATTTTGGATTTTTTACTTGCATATATTTCCTCCACTAAAAATTTTTTGTTTAAAAATTAATTATTATAAGATTAGTTTAAATAATTTTAACATATATATTTTTTTAAATCAAGAGAAAAGTAAAAGCTAGAATAAAAACTTATTTTTTAGATATTTTTTAAATTATTAAATAAAAATATAAAATGAGACCTAAATGGGTCTCATTTTTGTAAGTTTTATTGTAACTATGGTCTGTGTTAAATTTTGTTTAAGCCTTTTATTATTACATCTTTATCAGAAGGACCGATGCCAATGTATTTAACTGGCACTTGTGTATACTCCTCGATAAATTCAATGTAATTTTTTGCATTTTGTGGCAGGTCTTTATAGGTCTTGCAACCTGTAGTGTCCCAGCCACCAACAAACGATTTGTAGATTGGTTTGCAGTTTTCAGAATCTGCGGGAATGTAGGATATCTGTTTGCCATTGTACTCATATCCAATACAAACTTTGATTTTTCCATACAATTTGCCGATTATGCCAATAGTATCAATATGGTTTACACACCAGTAGCTAATACTATTGACTTTTATGGCATTTTTGGCTCGAACCAAGTCAAGCCATCCACATCTTCTCGGTCTTCCTGTAGTTGTGCCATATTCGTGACCAAACTCTCTTATGCTATCGCCAATTTCGTCAAACAGTTCCGTTTGAAACGGACCTTCTCCAACTCTTGAGCAATATGCCTTCATAACCCCGTATACATCTTTTACATACATAGGGCCAATTCCGGCTCCGCAACATGCACCTGCAGCTGTCGGATTGCTACTTGTTACAAATGGATAATCGCCATGGTCTTTGTCCAAATACATAGCTTGAGCGCCTTCAATAACAATGTTATCGCCATTTTCAAGTGCTTCATTTATGATCCGCTGTGTATCACATATGTATTTTTTGGCATAGAAACCATATTTTTGGAGATACCTGATAATTTTCTTTTCTGACTTCGACAATCTTGACGGAAATATGAATGACAATATTTTTTCAATGATTGTCAAAAAAGAAGTCTTTTTATGCAATTTTGCGAAAATCGCATTGCAATGAATTTTATCAAGGACATCGTCGTCTATATCTTTAAGATCACCCATACGAATGGCAATCCTATGGTCCTTTGTTGCATAAGCAGGACCGATGCCGCGTTTTGTTGTTCCGACTTTATTACGGCGAATATGTTCGACATAGGAATCCATTAACTTGTCAGTAGGAAGAACAATAGTTGCTCTATCGCTAATGTACAAATTAGGTTTGATTCCTGAAGCTTCAATTGCTTTTAGTTCTTCGCTCAAAACCTCTAAATCAATTACCATGCCTGGACCCATTACCGATTTTACATCCTGACGTATTATTGAGGACGGGAGTAAATGCATGGCATATTTTTTGTTGTCTACAACAATTGTATGTCCAGCATTTGCACCTCCTGTTGCCCGCACAACAATTTTAGCACCTTTTGCTTCATAATGTGAGCATTTACCTTTTCCCTCGTCACCCCAAAAGGCGCCGATTATAACTTTAACATTTTTCATAGTTATTCTAAAACCTCCTAACCATTTATTTAAATGATTAAGTTACAAAAAACTTACATATGTGTATTATAGCACATTAGTAAACATAAATCAATAAAAGAACTGAAATATTTTCAGTTCTTTTATTGTTATTAAATCTTTTACTTTAATATATGTATATTTGAAATTATTTCAATGTTATTTTTTCTAATCCACCCATATAAGGTCTTAAAACTTCTGGAACTATGACGCTTCCGTCTGGTTGATAATTATTTTCTATAATCGAAATAAGCATACGAGGTGGTGCAACGACTGTATTATTTAAAGTATGTGCAAAATAGTTGCCATTTTCACCTTTAATTCTAATTCCAAGTCTACGAGCTTGTGCATCTGTTAGATTAGAACAACTTCCTACTTCAAAATATTTTTGCTGTCTTGGACTCCATGCTTCAACATCACAAGATTTGGATTTTAAATCTGCTAAATCTCCAGAACAACATTCTAAAGTTCTTACTGGAATATTCATACTTCTGAAAAATTCTACAGTATAAGACCACATTTTGTCATACCATTCCCAGCTATCTTCTGGCTCACACACAACTATCATTTCCTGTTTTTCAAATTGGTGAATACGGTATACGCCACGTTCTTCTATTCCATGTGCACCTTTTTCTTTTCTAAAGCATGGAGAATATGATGTCATTGTATATGGCATATCTTCTTTTTTTAGTATTTGGTCTTTAAATTTTCCAATCATAGAATGTTCACTGGTACCAATTAAATATAAGTCTTCTCCTTCAATTTTGTACATCATTGCATCCATTTCTTCAAAACTCATAACACCAGTTACAACATCAGATCTAATCATAAAAGGTGGGATGCAATAAGTAAATCCTTTATTTATCATAAAGTCTCTTGCATATGTTAAAATAGCAGAATGAAGCCTTGCAATATCTCCCATTAAATAATAAAATCCATTACCAGAAACTCTTCTTGCACTATCTAGGTCAAGACCACCGAGAGCTTCCATAATTTCACCATGATAAGGAATTTCATAATCTGGAACAATAGGTTCTCCAAATTTTTGAATTTCTACATTTTCACTATCGTCTTTTCCAATTGGAACAGATTCATGTATAATATTTGGTATTTTCATCATTCTTTCTTGAATTGCCTCTGAATATTCTATTTCTAATTTTTCATTTTTTTCAAGTTTTTCATTGACTAATTGAACATCATTTTTTATTTTTTCAGCTTCATCTTTTTTTCCTTGTTTCATAAGAAGACCAATTTGAGAGCTTAAAGTTTTTCTTTCAGCTCTTAAGTTATCTCCATTTAATTTTGCTTCTCTATTTTTTTTGTCTAATTCTATAACTTCATCTACTAAGTTTAATTTATGGTCTTGAAATTTCTTTTTTATATTTTCTTTTACTATTTCTGGATTTTCTCTTAAAAATCTAATATCTATCATAAAAATCTCTCCTCGTATAATTGATATTAATAAATTATTTTATATAATTTTTACTAATATCTTCATCTAACTGAAAACGTACTTTTTGACCTGTTATGTTATCTGGTCTTTCTCCAATTTCTTCTAAAAACATTTTCTCTGGTCTAACCCAAATAGTACGTCCATCTTCTCTTGTATATAATGGCTTATAAATAACCATTCTTTCTTTTGTTTCAGAATCAAAGCCAACATTTTCTACAAAATAATAGTTACCTTTAAAATGGCGATATACTCGTCCAACTTCAACTTTATCCATTTTAAATCCTCCTAAAAATTTTATTATTAATATTTCATATTTAAGTAGTATTATACAATAAATATTTAAAATAGGCAATAAAAAATATAGGTATAATTCAACTTTTTTAAATTATAATTTTCTCTTTAATAATTCTAATTGTTCTTTTGAAATATTAGTAGAATTTAATATTATTTCATCTGATACATTGTTTTTAAGTAGGTTAATTGCAATTTCTTCTTGACTTTCTTTCCTACCTTCTTTCATGCCTTTTTCTCTGCCTTCTTCTAATCCTTCTTTTAGACCTTTTTCACGTCCTTCTTTTAAACCTTTTTCATGGCCAATTCTTGCAGCTTCAGCTGTAGAGCCTTCTAATAAAGTTCTTTCATCCATAATTGCTTTCATCCTTAAAAATGCGAGTCTTTTTTCTTCTTCGTCACCTGTTAGATATTCATATTCATCATTGGCTTTTTTTATTTCATCATTTTCTTTCATTGCAAATTCAACCTCCTTTTCGTTTTCATGGCTTATAAATTGCATCCATTGTTCTAATTTTGTAGTACAGCCACGTTTTTCTTTTAAAAATTTAGGTATTTGAATAAAATGAATTTCTAATTTGTCACTTAAAATAAGATTAGAATAATCTCTCCTTAATCTTGCAACTTCGTGAAAGGGCCCTTCAGAGAAAATCTCATAATCCACAATATTAATAGAAATAGTTTTTTTAACATCTTTATAATTTTGCCCAGCTTTTAAAGAATTATAAAAGTTTCCAGACCAATAGTATAAACTTCTTTCAATAAAATTGTATTTATTTAGTATTTGAATTTCAATATTTACAATTGTAGTATTATCTACAATAGCTACTATATCTAGCCTTCCAAGTTTATTTTCATCTAAATGTTTTTCTAATGTAACCTCAGATTGAACTTCTACTTTTGTGATGGGTATGTTTAATACACCAATTAGGAAATCAATTAAAATACTTTCATTTCCTTTTTTAGAAAAAATTTTTTGAAATATATAATCATTTGTAACAGGTATGTTTGATTTTACCATTAATTCTCCTTCCTATTTTACTAAAATTAAGCAGTAATTGCAAGAATTTTAGTAAAAATTATTTTATATGTTAATTTGAAATATGGTTTAAAAAGATTATAATATTATGAATTGATAATAAATTTTAAAATTTAAAAAATTATGATTTGTAAAAATAAGATTAAAATAATAAAAATTTAAAATATAATTGCTAGCAAATTACATAATATAATTTTTAACAGTATAAAATATTTTTTATCAAAAGTCAAGAAAAAGTCGTCTACAAAATTCGACAAAAAGTATTTACAACAGCTAAAATAAATTTGTAAAAAGTGGTTAAAATAAAAATAAATTGAAATAAGATGATTTCATTATAAAAAGTAGGAGAAAACAATGTTTTTTGAATTTATAAAATTTATTTTTTATACTGTATTAATTGTATTAATTTCAAAATATATTTTGGTTACAACATTAAGAAAATTAGCGGAGAACTTAAATTTAAAACCAACAACAGTTGGCGATGTAGCAGGAATTGCAACATCAGTTCCAGAACTGTTGACAGTAATTGTTTCTAGTTTAAATGGTTTAGTCACAACAAGTATGGTTAATATTTTAAGTTCAAACATAATTAATCTTATACAATATTTAGGGACTATATATGTAAATAAAAATCAAAGGCAATTTAGCAATAAAGCAATAAAAACAGATATTATATTGGTAGTAATTACTATTTTAATACCTCTTAGTATTGTTGTTTTAAATATAAAAATTAATTTTAGTATAGTACCACTTTTTATTATACTGTATGCATTTTTTAAATTTTTAAATAAAAATGTTCATAAGTTATACTTAAAAAAGGAAGATTTGATTTTAGGAAAGAAAATAGAAAAAGAAAGAAAGTGGGAAAAAGGCAATATAAATAAGACAGTAAAATTTAGTCTGTATTTAATAATATGTACTATTATTCTTTTTGTAATTGGTAATTTACTAGGAGATACTTTGAATAATTTATGCAATTTATTTAATATATCAGAAAGTATAATAGGTATATTATTAGGTGCAGTTACAAGCATTCCTGAATTAATTACATTTTTTGAATCACAAAGATATTATAAAAATAATAAAGATGAGCGTATGCTTGGAGTAGTAGAGGCAACAAATAATTTGCTCACTTCAAATATTATGAATCTTTTTATAATTGAATCAATTGGAATTATATTAACTATTTAAATTCTAAAATTATAATTATATTAATAAAATTATAATGATAATTTTAAAAAAACTCTATACAAAATTTAA
>CANQEA010000076.1 GCA_947594095.1 uncultured Clostridia bacterium
TTTTTTAGGAAGGAGGTTTTTTTGGTGTGTTCCTTATTAACAGGAATGTTAGCCCAAATTTGAAATTTGGGAGGAACACTTATGTTAGAAAATCAAAGAAGTGTAAATGACATGAGGTTTGATAGTTACCTAAATAAAATTATCATTTTTTCATCAAAGGCATATTTCAAAAAACAAATGAGAATTGCAAATACTGAAAAAATTATTGTAGATGATGAAGATTATGCCTCATCACTACAAAATTTTCTTATGGTTAATTGCGCCTTTTCAGCTGTAGACGATCTCGTAAACAATTCTGAATTAAATAATGCTTTAAAATCACTTTCTGCTATTGAGCAGTCAGTGATTTTTTTGCTATTTAAGGAAGATTTAAAACAAGATGAAGCAGCAAATATTTTAAAGATATGCTCAAAATCTGTAAGTAGAATTAAATTAAGGGCTATAAAAAAACTAAAAAAATATTTAGAAGGAGACGAAAGTTATGAAAAATAAAAGTTTATATGAATTAGGAAAATTAGCACAAAGTGGCGATGATATGGCATTAATGGAAATTATTGATAGAAAGAAGAAAATACTTAAGAAATACAGTTTTGGAGATGAGGATACATACCAGTTTATGATTTTAAAATTAATTGAAGGTATAAAAAAATATAATTTTTAATTTTTTTAAAACTTCGGTAGAATTTTAAAAATCAAAATTAACCTCTATATATAGAAGGGCAAATTTTAAAGGAAGCACTTATTAGAAAAAGACAGGTAGGACAAGCTCTTATCTGTCTTTACTTTAATTTATGGAAGGAGAAAATATAATGTTTTTTAGATTTGTATTATTAATAATATCTTTTTCTATAGTTTTATTCCTATTCGAACATTTGATACCTAAATTAAAATCACATCGTAAACTATACAAAGAGATAAGAGCAAAAAGACAAAGACAGAAAGCATTTAGAGATAAGATGAAAGAATTAGAAATTAAATAAAATTTCTAATAGATTTGTCATATCTAAAATGTGTCGACAAAAAATTAACCAAAGGTGAGTAAATGGAAAATTTAAAACAACAAATTATAAGTATGTTTTATGATAGACATTTAAGAGTAAAGGATATATCTGAAAGTATCAACACTTCTTCTGCATACATAACTAAAGTAATAAAATACGATACCAGGTATAAACAAGAAAAAGAATTTAGAAAAAGTTTATCAAAAGAAAAACGTAAGATCGCTCAAAATAAGTTCATAAGAGAAAAAAGAGAAATGCAAAGGATCCAACATAACAACGATATTTTGTTACAGCAACATATACAAGCAGTTAGAGAGTTATCTGGAGCTAGACATTTATCAAATGAAAATTATAGAAAATGGAATATAAGTGCATATAAATATAACCCTTCTAAAAAGCGATATGAATTTGACAACAAGCTAGGTAGGTCTTACGATATACCAAAATTTATTAAAGAGAGGTGAGAAAAATGGAAGAACATCTATTAAAATTATTTCAATTAGCCAATAAATTAAACGAAAAACAAGACAAAATATATGCAGAAATAGAATATACTGCAGATGATAGAAAAAGATTGCGTATATCAATAAGAGCTAAAGATGATTTTAAATGTATTGAAAAATGCGAAGTTCAATTAGCAAATAACCCATTATTAAGATGGAATAATATTATTGAATTATTCGAAAGTTATGTTGGAGGTGTCCACAATGAATAAAAAAGAAGCAGTTAGTTATGCTCAAATAACATTAAATTTTATGCAAAGCCCCCAATATGATAGAGAAATTGATGCAGAAAATTTGGGGGTTGAAATGAGACAAGCATTTAGATTATACCCTCGTAATATTGTTACTGCTATTGCAGATGCTCAAATAGAATCAGCTAAAAAACTAAAAGCTATGAAAAACGGAAGTGATATAAATGAGTAATAGTGAAAAAATTGGTTTATCAGTTGACGAAGCTTGTGAAATATTAGGAATTGGTAAAAATCTTATGTTGAAGTTAGTAACTGTTCCAGGCTTTCCAGCTATTCGATTTAAAAGGAAAATAATAATAAATAAAAATAAATTACAAAAATGGTTTGACGAAAATTCTGGCGTTTACGGAAATTATAATTATTAATCTGTTCATCATTGTCTTTTTTAGAAAATTATATTAGAATATATAAAATAACTTATATATTCTAATAATTTTCTCTAATAGCATTGGAGGAGATAATGGAAAAATTAAGTATTCAACCGAAGATGTCAAAAATCAATCTAAATTGTATGTCTTTCGAGATTAAATTGAGTATGAAAGGGGGAATTTACAGAGCAAGATCATCATCTATGTCAAAGATATATAATGTAAAAAATGCAAGGCCAGAGGCTTCTAGTAAACAGTCTTTTGAAATGGCAATCCAAAATTTGATACCTAAAATTGAAAGTGCATTAGAAGGAACAGACAAAAAATTTAGTAAAGTATATATGCAAAATGATGGTAAATTAATGTTTTATGTTGAAAATATAATTTGCGAAAATACAGAAATGTATAATAAATACTATAATTGCCTAGACAATATAATTGCATCTTTTACTAAACTACTTGAAAATTTTGCAACTCCAACTACTTTAAATAAAGTGCAAGAAATATCTTCAGTTTTAAATAATAATACTATATCTGTTGAAAATAAAAAAGAATCAGTAGAAACAATAATTGCTGATAATACTTCTACTGAAATAACATTTAAAGATATTATTGTAGAATGGTTGCAATCTTTAAATGAAAGAACTAAAAAGCCTTATGATGATGATGAATATTTTAGTCCAACTACATTAGATAGTTATAATAGGAATTTATGGAGTATCGTATTCCCTTATTTTGAAGAACATCCAGAGTACAATAATATAAATAATTTTTCTGAAAACACTATGGATGAAATATTAAAATTAACAACTTGCAAAGATACTCAAAGGGTTCTTTTAATTTCACTAAAATTAGCTTTTGATTTTGCTGTAAATAAATCTTATATTACAGAAAATCCTCTTGCAAATAAAAAGCTGAAAAATAAGGGTAAAAGCAAAAAAAGTAAAAATGAATATGAATTTATACAAGAAGAAGAAAGAGCTTTATGGATTAACTGTATGATAAAAGAATCAGGATTTAGAGCAAAACATCATAAAAAATCAGATGCTGCACTAGCTTTTCTATTTATGCTATTACATGGAACTAGACCAGAAGAAACTTGTGGTCTTAGATGGAAAGACTTAAACTTCCAAGAAGATGACATTTTTATTCAAAACGCATATAAAAATGTTCCAGTTTTTGATGAAGTAACTATGAAAAGAACAGGTTGGAGAAGTGAAGATGGTCCATTGAAAACACCTGAAAGTTACAGACATATTCCTATTGATTTATTGATGAAAGATTTGTTAATAGAAAGTAAAAAAAATCAACAGAAAGAATTTAAGGAAAATCAATTAAAATGGAATGAAAATCAATATGTGTTTTTAAACTCTTCAAGAACACCTTTTACTTCTCGTGTACTATCAAAAAACTTTACTAAGTTCGTGAAGAAAAACAATTTATCACATATTGTTCTTTATGGATTACGACATAGTTTTGCAAGTCATTGTAGAAATCTAGGAATGCCACCAGAAATACTTGCTCCCCTAATGGGACATACTGAATATGAGACAACACAAAAGTATTATATTCATATATCTTCTAAACAGAAAAAAGATGAATTACAAAAAATACAACAATTAGATATACAATCTTATTTAGATACAGAAAATAAAGATTTAATACATCTTCAAAATAACATAAACAAAAAACACAAACAATCATTGGATTTACAAGAAATTCAAAAACAAGATTTATCATATTACTTAAAATTAGATGAAACAACATTAGGTATTTTAAAAAGTTTTATTGTAGAACTACAGAACAAAACACCTGCATAAAAATTTGAAGCTAACCGGGAACACTTTTCCTTTTTTTTGGGGAATAATTGGGGACTAATGGGGACTAAATTGTGGATTAATTATTGGTTTCAAATGCAGCGTTCTCAACATATACAGAAATTTAACTAATATAAGAAAAATATAAAAAGTGGGGACTATTTGGGGACTAGCTGGGGACTAACTGGGGACTAAATAAAATTTGTACTATTTTAACAAAAAAAATAATGCTATTTTTCATAGCATTAAGATAGTATGAAAGCCAGCAACCAAGACCTTTTCAAAGCTACTGACCTTGTTGGAGCCACTTCTCAGATTCGAACTGAGGACCCCCGCATTACAAGTGCGGTGCTCTGGCCAACTGAGCTAAAGTGGCATAATATAAAATTGGTGACCCCGACGGGAATCGAACCCATGTCTCCGCCGTGAAAGGGCGATGTCTTAACCGCTTGACCACGGGGCCTTATATAAAAGAACTAAATAATAACATTATTTAGTTCTTTGGTGAGCTATCCGCGACTCGAACGCGGGACAACTTGATTAAAAGTCAAGTGCTCTACCACCTGAGCTAATAGCCCATGTTTTTGCGCAATTAACAACGCCCTTATATATTACTACATTTTTGAGGCCTTGTCAATACTTTTTGCAAAAATTTTATCATAATTTTGTCGAAAATTTTATAAGCACTTACTAATTTTTAATTCTTTTAAATATATGTTTTGACATATCTGTCAATTCTTCTTGTGTAGTTCCTTTTTCTATTACATCATCTTTGGGTAATTGAAGTTTTATATTTGTTTCAAATTGTTTGCCATCTTCTAATTCTATTGTAAAATCAAAAGATAAATTAACTTGTATCATATCTTGTGTTACATTTGCTTTTTTTAGTAATTCTGCATGGTTAATTTCCTCATCATTTGATAAATATTCTGCAACTTTTTCTTTTAAGCATCTAAATGCAACTATTCCACCCTGATTTGATATTTTTAATTTTTTTAAGTTATTTTGGTCACTTCCATCATATTGTAATTCTTTTACTATATCGTTTTCATTGTATTTAAAAATTACATTTTCTTCTTGTTCATTTGGTTTATATATTTTAGTATTGTCAATTTTATCAGTTTCTATTTTAAAATTTGAGATTTTTATATTTTTTATTGCAGATTCTTTTTTGTAGTTTTCATTTTTATCTATATAAATAAAAATGTCATTATTTTGATATATATCAAAAGCCCATCTATTTCCTTCAGATTCTTTGTCAACACCTTCTGAGGAACTAATTATAGAAATTTTGCTTAATTTAAATGGCATATTTGTTTCGCCTTCTACGTTATATTTAATTATAATAAAGCTCATCGATACTAAAATTATTACTACCATTAATATTAAAATAATTACATGGAATATTTTTTTCTCTTTTAATTTTTTCAATTCTTCTATCATATGTATTCCCCTTCATATATCGTTTTTTATTTCATTTTATATTTTCTTTTGCTTACTTTTCCTTAGTTCTTTAAAAAATTCTTTTAAAATATATTCACATTCATTTTGTAAAATTCCGATTTTCCATTCTACTTTATGATTAAATGTATAATCTTCAAATAAATTATATACAGAACCCACAGCTCCTGTTTTTTCATCTTTCGTTCCTATATATACTTTTTTTATTCTAGAATTTACCATTGCTCCTGCACACATTGTACATGGTTCTAATGTGACATACATTTCACAGTCAAGTAACCTCCATGAATTTAGTTTTTTGCTCGCTTTTTGTATTGCAAGTATTTCAGCATGTTTTGTTGTGTCAAATTTTGTTTCTTTTTGATTATGTGCTCTTGCAATTATTTTATCATCTTTTACAATTACACATCCTACTGGCACTTCTAATTTATCATATGCTTTTTTCGCCTCTTTTAGGGCTTCTTTCATAAATCTTTCTTCTTTTAGCATTTTATTTCCTTTTTATTAATTTAATATTATGGTGTGCTCAGAGGGACTCGAACCCCCATCGGTCGCTTAGGAGGCGACTGCTCTATCCTGCTGAGCTATGAGCACATTTGCATTAATATAGCAATGTTATTTTACCACTTATTTTAAAATTTGTAAAGATAAACAAAAGACATAAAAAAGCTATCCTCTTAACTTTATGTCACTATTATATTATGAAAATATTTGTATCACAATTTAAAAAAACTGTTATTTTTTGTCAATTTTTATATTGACATTAGATTGCTTTTTTGGTATATTATATTTATCGTTTGATGCACCACCACGACAGCTTTGTTGTATTAAGAAGCAACAGGCTGTTGAGCTTATTGCTTCTATCATGCAACTAAGTCTTATCTTAAT
>CANQEA010000077.1 GCA_947594095.1 uncultured Clostridia bacterium
TAAAAATTTCTTTTAAAAAGAATAATAAAAAAATAAAAAAACAATAATAATATTAAAATAGAGAATATTTATAATTAGGAAAGGAAGAAAGGATGGGAAAAATTATGGATTTTTTTGATAAATTAGGACAAAAAGCCTCAGAAGCATATAAAGTTACAGCAGATAAAACAGGCAAACTTGCCAAAGAAACAAAGTTAAAATTTAAAATGAGTGATTTAAAAAATCAGGTAAGTGATATCTATGAAGAAATAGGAAAACTTATATATGAACAACATGTTAGAGAAGAAAATATAGATATAGAAAAACAAATTGAAGAAAAATGTACAAAAATTGATGTTTTAAGTGATGAAATTGAATCTATTCTTAAAGAATGTATGGAACTTAAAAATAAAAGACAATGTCCAAAATGTCAAACACAAATAGATAAAGAAGTAAAGTTCTGCCCAGAATGCGGAGAACCTCAAACAAATAAACCAGAGGAAGAAGTAGAACAATTAGAAAGATTAGAAAATACAGAAGTAAAACCAGAAAAAGAAGATCAAAAACAAATAATTGAAGAAAATTTGAAGGAAAAAATTGAAAATTCAAAATCTGATGAAAATAAACAAAATGAAAAAATGAAACAGTTGACCAAGATGAAGATATAGAACAAAGTAAAGAAAACGAAGAAGAAGATAATGAAAAGCAAGAAGATGAAAAAGAAAAAGACAATCTTCAAAAAACTGTAGAGATTGAATCAAATGTAAAAATGGAGGAAGATAAAGAAGAAGAATAAAATGTAATGGGACACTTACTTAAGATGTGTCCCATTTTCGACATTAGTAAGGATATCTTTCATATAGGTATCTTATTATTTTATCTGCATTTTCATTTGTTATATGAATAAAAACATTTTTATCTAAACATATTAACATATTTAATAAGTAATCATCAGAATTATCAATGTATGCTCCAATTATTTCAGCGAGTTCTATTGGATTTTTATATTGTTTTTCCCAATTTAAGTTATTTTCTAAATCAAAAGATGTATTATAAAATTTATTTAGAAATTTATTTATTTCTCCTTTTTGTTCACTATATAAATTAACAGTTGCAATCATTTTTTAAAAATCTCCTTTTTATTAGTATTAAATATATATTTATTTTTATACTAGAATAAACTGTCATAAAAATGTAAATAATACAAATAAAAAGTAAAAAAGTTATGGAGGAGATATTTTGAAAAAATTTAAAAAGATTGCATTTCTTGTTTTAATAGTTATAATTGTTATTTTATCACTTACTATTTATACAAGTGCAAATAAAGACAATACTGTAGATCAAAAAAATAAAGTTTTTTCTGAAGTAAAATTTATAGAAGGAAAATTGGTTGATTTATTAAATTCAATGAATAATATTAAATTTGATAGTTATGGAATTTCTGTATCTGATATTTCCAAAGATAGTAAGACTCAAGAAAAAAGTGGAGCTGAAAGCGGAAGTAGTAAACAAGATGCTTCACAAGAAAGCAGTGGAGAAGGAAGTTCACAAGGTGGTGGACAAAGTGGCTCAGAAGGAGGACAATCATCAGGAAGCTCCACTTCTTCATCAGGCCAAGATGCAGAAAAATATGAGTTAAAGTCAAATGGAATATTAACAAATGAGCCAACTATTGATTGGGAAAAAGTAAAAACAGATGTAGAAAGTTTATATACGTATTCTACAACTATAACGTTAGATATGTACCAACTAAACTTAAATCAAGAAGATATATTAAATTTTAATAAAGAATATGATAATTTAACTATTGCATGTAAAGATGAAAATAAAGAAAATAGTTTAACTACTTTAGCAAATATGTATGCATATATTCCAAAATTTGCGAGAGGAAGTTCTGATGACGAAATATATGTTAGTTCATTAGAAGTAAAATCTGAAGTATTTAAAGCATATTCAATATTAGATAAAGATGATTGGGGAAAAATTGGAGAAAATATAAAATCTGCAATTAGCTTATATTCTAAAATTTTAACAACTGCAAATACTCAGCCTGATAAGCAATATACAGTTAATAAAGGATATGTAATGTTAAATGAATTACAAAATGCTGTAAATGTAAAAGACAAAGATGTATTTTTAATAAAATATAAAAACCTAATACAAGAGCTAAATAATTTATAAAAATACTTTTAATTTGTGTAATTTTATGTTAAAATAATAAAAGAGTAAATTGAGTAGTCGCTGGTAAAATTCCGAAAGGATTTACGAGAGGAAAGTCCGGGCTCCATAGAGCAATGATGCTAGATAACGTCTAGTGAGGGTAACCTTAAGGAAAGTGCAACAGAAAATAACCGCTACTTAAGTAGTAAGGGTGAAAAGGCGAGGTAAGAGCTCACCGCCATTATGGTGACATAATGGGTCAGTGTAAACCCCATCAGGAGCAACACCTAAATTGAAGATTAAGCCTGCTCGGCACCTTCTAAATTGCGTGGCTTGAGATATATAGCAATATATATCCTAGATAAATGACTATTTTAAACGACAGAACCCGGCTTACAGATTTACTCTTGTATGATTTAATAAATAGGCGACAACAATATTGCTGAGAAAGAGGTGATATAATATTATGAAAATAAAAAAATTTTATAAAGGAGAAAAACGTATATTGAAAGGAAATGTTATTAATTATGACGAAGAGTTACTACAACTTGTTGGAAAAAAAGGAATTCACCAAATTCTAAAGGATATTGACAAAGCAAGAAGAGACAGAGCAAACGGATTTATGGGGTATCCTGCCGAACAAGTTATAGACGAAATGGAAGAAATCATAAAGGAGGCGATAGTTCTTAAAAATGCATAACAGAGTTCTTATAACTCATAAAGCAAGAATGATGCTTAAACAACATACAATATTTTTAAGTCAAGTTAGTATACCTGCTGCTAAAAAATTAACACAAATATTTCAAGAGTATATAGAATTGCTTAAGTCTTATTCTAAAATAGGAAAAGTAATAAATTTTAATTCTACATTTAAACATGAATATAGAAAATTAGTAATTAGTAAAAGGTATATTATTATTTATTTTTTAAATAAAAATTGTATTTACATAGAATCTATTTTAGACTGTAGACAATACAAAAAATTAAATTAATTTCTTAATATCACTAGGTAAATTAGAACTAAATTTTAGTAACTTAAAAGTTACCGGATGTATCATTTTTATTTCATAGCAATGAAGTGCTTGTCTATTTATTAAATCAGTTTTATTTCCATACAAAGTATCTCCAAGTAATGGATGATTTAAATATGCCATATGTACACGTATTTGATGAGTTCTACCAGTTTCAAGTGTGCATTTAACTAAACTTTTATTTTCTAACTCTTTTATTACTTCATAATGAGTAATTGATGGTTGACCTTTCTCAAAATCAACACATCTTTCAATAATACTACCTTCTTTTCTGCTGATTGGAAGAGAGATAGTTCCTTGCTTTTCATCAAAAGTTCCATGAACAATTGCTAAATAATTTTTAATAAATTTATGTTCTTGTATTTGTCTAGAAAATGCCTCTTGAATATATTCGCATTTAGCAAAAACAACTATTCCAGAAGTATTTTTATCTAATCTATTTATTATTCTAATTTTTTTAGAAAGCCCAATTGTATCAAAATAATATTTGACTCCATTTGATAAAGAATTATCATAATGAAGTATAGAAGGATGAATAGCTATGCCTGATGGCTTGTTAATAACTAAAATCCATTCATCTTCATAGATAATTTCTAAATCCTTTTTTTTGCAACTATGTTAGAATTATCTTCTTTGTCATCAAATTTTACAACAATTTTATCTTCATTTTTAATATTATTTCTTGTATCACAGATATTATTATTTAAATATATTTGATGATTTTTAATTATTTTTGTAAGCAAGCGATTTGATATACAAAAATGTTTTTTTAATACATCATTTATAGTTATATATTTATCATTATCTTTAACTATATAAGTTAATTCCATAAAATCTCCATCCTTTGAAAAATAGTATATCATAAAATACACATAATTTGCAAAAAATAATTGTTCAAAAAATTATAAAAGTCAAAAGTTCATTTTCTGTTATTGCACAAACTTTAATAAATATGATATAATGCAAAAGATGATTATAAATGGAGGAATATTTTGTGAGAATACGTTATAAAAAATGGGCTAGACCAGAACTAGAAGCAAGTAGTTTTTACATAGATAATCCAGAAGATTTTAAAGGAAAATGGAAAGAATATTTTTTAAATGATAATCCTATACATTTAGAATTAGGGTGTGGAAAAGGAAATTTTATATCTAAACTTGCTATTGAAAATTTAGACATAAATTATATTGCAATTGATTTAATAGATGCAATGCTTGGTTTAGCTAAAAGAAATGTAGAAGAAATATATAAACAAAATGAACAAGAAGTAAATAACCTTGTTTTAACAAGATTTAATATAGAACGTATTTTGCTTATGTTAGATGAAAAAGATGAAATAGAAAGAATATATATAAACTTTTGTAATCCATGGCCTAGGGGTAAACATAGAAAAAAACGTCTAACACATACAAGACAATTGGAAAAATATAAGGTATTTTTAAAAGATGGGGGAGAAATATATTTTAAGACAGACGATGATGATTTATTTGAGTCAAGTATAGGATATTTTAAAGAATCTGGTTTTGAAATTATAAAAATAACATATGATTTGCATAATGAACCTATTTTTGAAAGAAATATTGAAACTGAGCATGAAGAGATGTTTAGTAAACAAGGAATTAAGATTAAGGCTTTAATTGCCAAGAAAAATAAGGAATGATAATATATGGAAGTAGAAGATATAGTAAAAAATAAAGATAATAAAGAATACATTTTAAAAGCTGTAAAAGAAAGAGGTAAAAATTTAGAATATGCAAGTGAAAGTTTGCAAGATGATATAGATGTTGTAAAAGAAGCATTAATGCAAGATGGAGAAGCTTTAGAATTTGCAGGTAAAAAAATGAAAGCAAATAAAGAAATGATTTTACTTGCAATAAAAACTGCTCCATGGACAATTTGTTATGCATCAGATGAATTAAAAGCAAATAAAGAAGTAATGCTTGAATGTTGCAAAGATTATGGACAAGCATTATATTTTGCTAGCCAAGAATTAAGAGATGATAGAGATGTTGTAAAGGCAGCAGTAGAAAACAAAGGTATTATTATTAAATATGCAAGTTCAAGATTAAAAAATGATAAAGAATTAGCAACAATTGCTGTAAATCAAAATAAACAATCTGTTCAATTTATTTCGCCTGAACTAAAACAAGATTATTTATAAAAATTTTTAAAAGTTTAAATGAAATTTTCAAAAGCTATTGACAAAGAAAAAGATTATGCTTAAAATAAAGGTGAAGTAAAAATAAGAAAAATGAAAATGCGAGAAAATAAGAAATTAAAAATCTTTAAGTATTTTACTTGAAGATAGCAAAAAACACTTATAACTACTGATTCCCAATAATTATAAGCATTTTATATATAAATATTAAAAAAATATTTTATTAAATATTTAGAAAGAAATTTTCTATGAAAATACTGGTTTTTAATGTTATAATCTTTATTATAATAAACATATAAAAAAATCTTTAAGTAAAATACTTAAAGATAAAAATCGACAAAAAAATAAAAAAATATTGACAATAAAACTAACTATTCATATAATAAACTTAACACATAGTAAAAATAGTTTTTAATATTATATAGAAAAAATAATATTTCTATATTAAATTATATAATTGTTATTCTAAGGAATAATAAAGCAAAATGAGTAAATAATAACAAAAGAAGGAGTGAAAAAAATGTTAAAAAAGCACAAACGAACAAAAAAAACGAAGTACAAAAATGTACAAACAAAAAACAAAGGTATTACATTAATTGCGTTAGTGATAACCATAATTGTAATACTAATTTTAGCTCGGAGTAAGCATTAACACACTTTTTGGAGATAATGGATTACTTACAAAAGCAGATGAGGCAAGAAGAGCAAACGAAAAAGCAGGAATACAAGACAGGATAGAAACAGAAGTACTAGCAAGCTATGGAACAAATGGAAAAATTGATTTTGAACAATTAAATAGTAATTTAAAGGCACATATTTCTGGTATAACACACGATGGACAATCTTTAGATGATAGCCCCATAACAAAATTACCAGCAACAGTAGTAGTAGACGGATATGAAATAGAGATTAAAGGAGATACAAAAGAAATTGCGGAAGAGCCATTTAC
>CANQEA010000078.1 GCA_947594095.1 uncultured Clostridia bacterium
TTTATGATTTTTTCTCTAATTCTTTATATCTTTTTATTTTCATTGTTGAAGTTTTTTCGAATTCTCCTTCTTTTATTTCTAAACTTTTTACAGCTTTATAAGATGTAAGTTTCTTATTTACTTCTTTTATCTTTTTCCAAATAGTATCATAAATTTCATCTTCTGAAAGAGTTCCATAAATTTCTTCAATTTTTTCATAGTCAGGTAATACTCTTGCTGTAATTATCAATTCCTTTTTTTCTTTTTTACTACCTTCCTCTGGTGTTTTTCCATATACCATCACTTCTTTAATTTCATCATATTTATCTAATAACATTTCAATTTCTTCTGGATAGATATTTTTACCATTTTGTGTTACTATTACATTTTTACTTCTGCCTGTGATAAAAACATAACCATCTTCATCAATATAACCAATATCTCCAGAATGGAAATAACCATCTTCATCAATTGCATTTTTTGTTTCTACTTCATCTTGATAATATCCAATCATTAAAGTTGGAGTTTTAATTAATATTTCTCCTTCTCCGTTTTCATTTGGGTTTTCTATTTTAATATCTGCTTGCACAATAGCTTTCCCAACTGAGCCTACTTTTGGATTGTATTCTGGTGTTAATGCAGATATTGGCGCTGTTTCTGTCAAGCCATATCCTTGTAAAAAATTAATTCCTATGTCTTGTAACCAATGACCTACTTTAGGGTCTATTGGTGCAGCTGCAGATACAATAATTCTTAGGTTTCCCCCTAAGTTATTATATATTTCTTTAAATACTTTTTTCTTTACATCAATTCCAGCTTTTTTTGCAGCATTTGTAATTGAAATCATAGTATTAATTAATTTATCTTTTTTACTTTTTACTATTTTTTCATTTATTTTTTTGTATAAACTTTCAACAAGAAGTGGAACTGTAAGAATACCTGTAGGTTTTGCTTCTAGTAAATTTGGTACAATATATTTTAATCCTTCACATATAGCTACAGATGCTCCTGTTGCAATAGGAAGCAAAAATCCAATTGTTGATTCATAGCAATGATGTAAAGGTAAAACTGAAAATAGTCTATCAACAGGAAATATTTTTACATAAGCTGATACTGCATTGATATTTTCTGCTAAATTTCTATTGTTTAGCATAACACCTTTAGAATTTGATGTGGTTCCAGATGTAAAAAATAATATTTTAAATTCTTCTGGATCAATTTCAATTTCTTCAAATGAGTTGTCTCCGCTTCTAACTATCTTTTTTCCTTCTTTTACTAAATAATTTAGGCCTACGTCATTTCCTTCTATTTCGTCATCTGATTTCATTTGAATAAAGTACTCGATACCTAGATCTTTTTCTTTTAGCTTTTTAATATTACCTTCAAGCTTTTTAGAATATATAATTGCAGATGCATTTGAACGGATTACTATATTTGCAAGTTCATTTACTGGCAATTCTTTATCGGTTGGAATAGCAATTCCTACCCCACAAAGCATTGCCATATATGAAATATACCATTCATATTGTGTTTCTCCAATAATAATTACTCTTTTATCTTTAAGATTTAACATATTTATTAGGGCTGTTCCAAGACCTAATACATCTTCTCCAAATTCTTTATATGTAATTGTTTTATATGGTTCTTTGTGATTTGGTTTTTCTAATATACATGGATTATTTGAATATTCTTTAATAGATTTTAAAAAGATTTCTTTTACAGTTTTATAATCTGTTACATCTTCATAAGGAGTGGTTCTATTTTTTACATTCTTTTTTTCTAATTTTTCATAATCGATGTATTGTAATTCATCTAAAATATTATTGCCTATTTTCATTTTTTTGAATTTTATCTTAGGAATTTTTATATTTAAAAAAGACATAAGCCATTCCCTCCAAATCATTTTCTTGATTAATTATACAACAAAAGCAAGGAATTTTCAAATAATTCCTTGCTTTCTGACTATTTAGTATAAATATTAATCTAATTGTACAATATCATTATTTTTTAAGCTTTTTTGTACATCAATAACTCTTTGATTACTAGAGCCTCTCCATTTTAATGTTGGGTCATGTAGTTCATCTACATATCTGCCATCAACTAATACATCTACATATTTTAATACTTCTTTATCTTTTAAGTCTTTATCAAAACTATAACCAGTCCATATCCATAAATTTTTATTTGGATATTTTTCTTTAAATGCTTTTGCAAGTTTTGTTGTTGCTTCAATATTTTTTGGATGCATTGGCTCTCCACCTAATATTGATAATCCTTTTATATAATTTTCACTACATAAATTCATAACACCATCAATAGTTTCTTGTGTAATTTCTTTTCCATCATCAAAACTCCATGTCTCAGGATTAAAACAATTTTTACAGTGGAAATCACATCCCTGCATAAAAACAGAAACTCTAACTCCTGGTCCATTTGATATGTCCATTTTTCTAATTACATTGTATCTCATTTTACATCTGCCACCTTATTATCTATATGTAATACTCTTTCTTTTATTTCTTGTGTTCTTCCTTTATTCCAGAAGTTTGTACCAATATAACCACATGTTCTTCTTGCTACATTTAATTTATTATGGTCTCTATTACCACAATTTGGGCAATACCATTCTAAATTATCATCTATTAATATTTCTCCTGTATATCCACATTCTTGGCAATAATCTGATTTTGTATTTAATTCTGCATACATAATATTATCA
Source organism: uncultured Clostridia bacterium (assembly GCA_947594095.1). Next base: position 2,699 of record CANQEA010000078.1, read on the forward strand.
TAAATAAATCTCATAACTTCTAGAATTACATCTGTATTATTTTGTAAATTTGGTGTTTCTATATATGATATAGCTCCACCTGGGCTTAATTTTTGGAATTCACTCTCTAATTTTAATTTAGTAAAAGCATCTATTTCTTCAAATACTGGTACATGATATGAGTTTGTAATATAATCTTTATCTGTTATACCTTTTATTATTCCAAAACGTTCTTTTAAACATTTTGCAAATTTATATGTTGTAGATTCTATTGGTGTACCATATACTGAATAATCTATATCTTCTTCCTCTTTCCATTTTTTACATGCATCATTTAATTTTTGCATAATTTGAAGGCCAAATTCTTTTCCTTCTCCATTATCTGTGTGTGAGTGTTCTGTCATATATTTTACACACTCATATAAACCTGCATATCCTAAAGATATTGTAGAATATCCATGGTGTAATAATTCATGTATGCTTTCACCTGGTTTAAGTCTTGCTAATGCTCCATCTTGCCATAATATAGGTGCAACATCACTTGTTGCATTACTTAATCTCTTATGTCTTATTTGTAATGCTTTATGACATAGTTCCAATCTTTCATCTAATATTTCCCAGAATTTATCAAAATCTTGGTCTGCAGTAAGTGCAACATCTGGTAAATTTATAGTTACAACACCTTGGTTAAATCTACCATAATATTTACCTTTACCTTCAACATAGTTTTTAGCATTTGCAATATTTCCTATAGACATTGTTCTATCTGGTGTTAAGAAACTTCTACATCCCATACAAGGATAACATTCTCCATCTCCATTTTCATTTTTCTTTAATTCTAGCATTACTTTTTCAGAAATATAATCTGGAACAAGTCTTTTAGCAGTACATTCTGCTGCAAGTTTTGTTAGGTAATAATATTCTCCATCTTCATTAATTGTATCTTCTTCTAATACATATAATAATTTAGGAAATGCTGGGGTAATATATACACCCTTTTTATTTTTAAATCCAAGAATTCTTTGTTTTAAAAACTCTTCAATTATCATCGCAAGTTCTTTTTTATATTCTTTTGTTTCATTCATATACATAAATACACTTAAGAATGGTGCTTGACCATTTGTATTTGTCATAGAATTTACTTGATAATTAAATGTTTGAACTCCATCTTCTACCTCTTTTTTAGTGTCTTCCATAGCAAATTTTTCACAATCTGCTTTTGATAGATTTCTTTTTTCATATTTCTTATAATATTTTTCATAACTACTTCTTACAAATGGTGCTAAATGTGTAAGAGAAATTGTAGCTCCACCATAACTTGATGATGTAACTGCTAAAATAATTTGAGTTGCAATAGTTGCAGCTGTTATAAATCTATGTGGTTTTTCTATCATAACTCCATTTATAACTGTTCCATTTTGTAACATATCATCTAAATTAATTAATTCACAGTTATGAAGAGCGTTTTGAGCAAAATAATCTGCATCATGGAAATGTATTATTCCATCATCATGTGCTTGAACTATTTCAGCTGGAAGTAAAAATCTCCTTGTAATATCTGTACTTGTTATTCCTGCTAAATAATCTCTTTGAGTTGTAATAACTTGTGCATTTTTGTTAGAGTTTTCACTATTCCAGTATTCATTTTCTCCTTCAATTAATTCTTTAATTGTTTGGTCAGTTGTGTTTGCTTTTCTAACTAGTTCTCTTGTATAACGATATGTTATATATTTTTTTGCTAGTTGATATCTATCAAATTCCATTAATTTTTCTTCAATAATGTCTTGTATATCTTCTACTAATATTCTCTTTTTACCTAAATCTTCTACATATTTAATAATTTCCTTTATTTCCTCATCTGTTGCTCTTTCATCTTTACTTACCTCATTGTTTGCTTTACCTATTGCTATTTTAATTTTGCTTGGATCATAGTCAACTATATGACCATCTCTTTTAATAATTTTCATCTTAAATCATATACCCCTTTCTTTAGTTAGATAATTCAAAAATAATTAAATTTTAGTAATTATTTTTATACCTATTATTTATCTTTCTTTTTTGTATTTTTATAATTGATTATAAAAATAACTTTCAAAAAATTAAAAGGTGCAATTGCAACTTTTTTAAAAATATGATAAAATTTTTTTAGCAACAAATTTAAAAAGCAATTATACTTTATTTTACTGAAAGGAGAGATTGAATGTGAATGACCCATTTTATGGTCTTTCTGAACTACAAAAAAATAAATTATTAAAAAAATTAGAAAGCCATACATATAAATTTAATAAAAATGAAGAAATTATACCAACTTTAAAAAATACAAATATTATTTGTATTTTAACAAGCGGTTCTGCAAGAATTCTTAATATAGATTATCTTGGAGAAGAAACTGTTATTGAGAATTTAACAGAAAATAGTGTATTTGGAACTAATATATCTAATATTGACAATATCGAATGTCAAATAAAAGCTATAACAGATTGTACAGTAATAATTATAGATTATATTAAATTAATAAAAACAGAAAATATAAATCATCCATATTTTAATATATTTTTATTTAATTTATTTCAAATAATAAATGAAAAATTTAAAGAAACAAATGATAGAATTCAAATCATAACAAAAAAGAATATTAGAGATAAACTTCTTGCTTTTTTTGAAAATGAATATAGAAAGACTCGTTCTCAAAGAATTTACTTACCAAGTAGCTTTAAACATTTAGCAGATTATCTTTCAGTTAATAGGTCTGCTATGTTTAGAGAACTTAGAAGTTTAAAAGATGAAAATTTTATAAAAGTAAAAGGAAATAGAATTACTTTGCTCTACATTCCTCAAATATAAAAATTTGATTTAACGCATAAAAAAGCGACATGTAAAGAAAACTGTCGCTTTTGTCCTATTTTCATTTTTAAATTATTTCATCTTCAATAGTTAATTTTGCATAATATTTAGGATTAAAATCTTCATCATATTCCACATCTCCAAAGATTTCTGGCATCTGTTCTTTAAAGTATTTTAACAATGGAATTAAAACTTGTCTAATTGCTGGATGCACATGATTTGTTGTTCTTAATCCTAATATATGTTTCCATTCTCTAATATTTGCAGTCATTGTATATTCAGCTGCTGTAGAGTGTGGAAGCAATTCTCTACACATATCATTTGTTGCACCTAATTCTTTCATTTTAATATAATTTTTCTCTATGTCTTGCATTGTATTTTTCCAAATTTCATACATTTCTTTGTCTTCAATATAAACTGGATTTATAAATGAAATTTCATTTCCATATTTGTCTTTGTCATAGCTACAATATCTAGTAGACTCTACAGAAAAACTTCCGAATCTGTGTCTTGTTAAATCTTTATAAGACCCTATATCACTATAAATTCTAACAGTTACTTTTTCATGTTCTAAAACAGATTCATGTCCTCTTGTTATACAGTTATTTAATAACTTCTTATAACTATCTTCTGTTATTTTTCCTTCTGAACGATAACATGTTCTACATGCTCTTTCGATTTTTTTCATAATTTTGATTCCATCAATTTTTTCTACACTAATCCATGG
>CANQEA010000079.1 GCA_947594095.1 uncultured Clostridia bacterium
AGTAAAGGCTGAAGCCCTTTAATTTCAAAGGGTGTCAACCTTTTTCTTTTTATAAACTGTCAAAGATGAGATTATATTTTATATGTATTATTGTAAACTGTCAAGAGGTTTTCGTAAAATTTACGAAATTCTGTATAAAATAAATCCTATTCAAACAAAAAATTGCTCATTAATATTTACTGTAAGATATGCTTCATTCATATCGTTGAAGTATTGCCTAATTTTTTTCATAATGTATTACCTCACTTTATTATGTATTAATACCCACATTTCTAAAACAGCTGCTTCCACTTATTTCTATTACATCATTTTATTAACATAATGTCAAAATTCATTAGTGCTAATTATGTACCTCAATACCGTATAAAAAATCTCATCCCTACTATATATTAGAGATGAGATTAATCTAATTTTTGTAAAATATTATTTAATAATTTAATTCTACTTTCTGTGTTTCTATTCAAATTAAACTCTTTATAAAACTTCATAAGTATTGGATATTCACTTTTATTACACTTAGGAAAAATTGTTTTATTTTTATCATAATCTAACTCTCTATTTCCATACCAACACAAATAAATTTTATCAATATATTCTTTGGGAATTTTATCTAAAACTTCTATAAAATCTTTATGTGAAACCGGAAAATATCTGCCTTGCTCATATAATTTATATAGCAAGGTATATGGTTTTATATTAATTGGAAACAGATTTACTTTATCAATACCGTTTTTAAAACACCAGTTTATACTATTAACAGTATCTATTTTTTGTTCTTCAGTTATTAAAAAAGGTATTCCAAAAATAACATTTGCTTCTGCTCCAAACCCATATGCTTTTATTAAATTAATTTTTTCAATAAACTTCGAATTGTCTATATATTTATTTAAACAGTTTTCTCTTAGTTCTTTATTGCAACTTTCTAATCCAAGTTCTATTACAATATCTTTATTGTATAATTTTTGTTTTATTAAACTAAGTATTGTATCGTTTATAGTTAAATAATGTGTTTCAAATATAATGACATCTATGTTAATATATGATAATTTATCTAGTAAAGCAATAATATTTTCTATTGGCATTTCTTCTGTATCTAATACACTCCCTAAACTATTTAATAATAAAACTTGTGGTAGTTTTTCTAAATCATTAAATACATCACTTAAAATTTCTTCAATTTCATGTGGTTTTAAGTTTTCTTCTCTTACTCTTCCATAATCACACATTATACAATTCCCACAATTACTATATTTGCATCCTTTACTATAAAAGCATATTTGAAGAACTTTTCCATCAAAAAAAGTATCATATTTTTTGTTTGTAAAATGTTGTTTCCTTTTTTCTTTAATATGTAGTCCGTATCAGTTCATTGTTCAAATATTTATTCTCTTTCATTATCAATTAATTCACTTATCCTTCCAATAAACTCGTTGTATCTAATATTAGGATTTTTACCATCATTTTCTTTTAGTTGTAACTTAAATGTTTCATAACATTCACATTCTAAATTCTCTGCTTGACTTAATAATTGTTCTAATAATTCTCGTCTTTCATCAGGATTAAATGTTCCATTTATGTTCCTAAAAAAATCTACTATTAATTCTTTGCAATGTGGGCAAGTGTAACAAGTTTGTTCTTGAATATATGGATCCTCTTTTTCTCCAAACCAAGAAAATGTAATTAAACTTTTAATATCCTTATCTAATAAAAGTTCTTTTGTAGTTTCAACCAGTCCCCATGGATTGGCAGGTCTATACATTCCATTTTTTTGCATATATTCCATAATAGTATTTTCTTTAATACTCATCAAAAACAATACTATTTCCGCTTCTGGTAAGTTTTTATTAATACTTTTTACTGAATTTACAACAGAATCTATTCTTTCTTGTTCATTCATAAAAGGAAATCCATATATTAAATTTATATCTAAATTCATCCCATATTTCTGTAACATATTATAAACTTCAGTTAATTTATTATTTTGAACACCAATTTTATTTATTAATTTTCTATTTTCTGGATTCATATCTTCAATTCCAATTTCAAAGCCAATTCTTTTTCTGTCATTATTAACTTCAGATATGTATTGTACTAGTTCTTCAGGAATTTGATTTAAATGTGTTTCTATTAATATAGATTGAAATTTTTCACTTTCTATTGCTATTTTTATTATTTCTCTAAAAACCTTATCATCAAATTCCTGTGGATCTGTTATACTTCCTAAAGATTCTAACACTAATACATCTCCATCTACATTTTGTAATTCTCTTTTAAAAGCTTTTATGTATTGACATGGAGTAATTAAACATTTATCAACAACTCCATAGTTGCAGTTCCAACAAGAACCTGCTTTTTTCATTCTGCAACCTAAGGTTTTAAATTGAGCTTGTACTACTTTTCTTTTACCATATATATTTTCTCTAATATGAACTATTAAATCATCATGTTTTCTAACATTTCCAAATGTTTTATGTTGAAGTTTTTTATCAAATCCAGCTATTTTTCTTAAAGCCTCTTTTTCTTTTGTATCACTTAAATCAACTTTTATTTCATCTACAAAACTTTTTTCTTTCATTTTATTCACCTATTATTAAATATTCCTTTTTATATCTTCCTTTTCTTACAGGATTTTTACTTCTATACCCAAATGCCACTCCACAAATTAATTCTTTATCTTTTAATCCTAAATACTCATTTATAACATCATCTATAAATAAAACATCACAGAGCCACGTTGTATCTATTCCTAACTCTGTAGCTTTTAATATCATATGTTCTACTGCTGCTCCAACAGATAATGTATCTGCTTTAATTCTATCAAAATAATAATCATGCATTATTACCATATTTTCAATATCTTCGCCATTTAGTAGCTTTTCAGGATTTTTAATTCTATCTACATTATTTGAATCCCATTTATCACTATAAATTAAAATACAATTTCCAACTTGTCTTATTAATTTTGCACTTCTTTTTATTGTTGTTACTAGTCCAGTATTATTTATCCAATTTTCCATTTTATCTGCAATATAGTTTTTTTGCTTATCTGTTAATATATAAAATCTCCATGGTTGTCTGTTTTTTGCTGATGGCGCAATTATTGCACTTTCTATGATTTTATTTATATTTTCATTACTTACTTTTTTATTTGTATATCTCAATGTTGTTAATCTTTTTTCAATTACTTCTGAAAATTCCATTTACAATACCCCTTTTATATAATAATTATACTCCTTTATAAAAATATTTTCTTAACTTTTTTAGTATCATTAAAGTTAGTTTTGTGTTATAATAAGTATATAATTTTAGGGAGTAATAAAAATATGAATAATTTTGATAAATTAAATGAAGTAATTAACTATATAGAAATTAATTTAACAGACAACATATCAATAGAAAAAATCTGCCAAATTTTATGTGTTAACGAATATACTTTATATAGAATTTTTAATTTTATAACAGGAATTTCTCTTACTGAATATATCAGAAATAGAAGATTAAGTATGGCTGGACTTGAACTTATAAATTCTAACATTAAGATAATAGATTTAAGTTTAAAATATGGATATGATTCTCCAATTTCATTTTCAAGAGCATTTAAAAAATTTCACGGGATAAAACCAAGTGAGGTAAAACAAAATTTTAAATACCTGAAGAATTTTCCACCATTTGTTTTTGCAAATGATATAATGAGTAACATTGAACTTGATTTTAGAATACAAAAAGAAAATAAATTAAACTTTTATACAGTTTCTAAAAAATGTAATATACAAGATATAAAAGTTATTGCACCTAATTTTTGGAAGGAACTAAAATCTAGTAATCGTTACACAGAAATTTTTAGTGATACTACTTTTGGCATTATTGAATACGATGAGTTTTTCCCTAATCCTAAAACAGCAAAATATCATATAGCTTCAAAAAAACAATTTGCAGATAGCTTAAATCTCATTATTCCAGAATCAACGTGGGCTATATTTAATGTAAAAGAAGTTAGTGGAGAAGCTATGTCCAATTTAAGTTTCTATGTTTATAAAAATTGGATACCTTATTCTGGTTATAATATTCGAAACATTCCAGAGATAGAGGTTTATTATAAAGATCATACAGAGTGGTGGCTACCTATAGAAAAAAGATAGATAGAACCATTTAAAAAGTAAAGACATATTGATCAATAACCTTATTTTCTTAATATGTCTTTACAAATTATTTTAATCTAATCTCCATAATTGAAATTTTCCAGTTATGCTATTTACATCTTCTGTATTACCATAAATAATAGCACCTAAATATTCTAATTTATCATTTTCTTTTGAGTTTATTGATGTAACCAACTCCTCATCAGTTCTAGTGTCTAGCATATCTCTTGGATAATCAGCAACTAATAATTTAGGATTTTGTTTTGCTAAATCTATAGAATTTTTTAATTTTCCTTGTTTTACTTTTGTTATTATAAATGGAAATTGACTAATTCCTAAATGATTTATTCCTGATTTATCGACAATTACTGTTTTTCCCATTAGTTCATCATTAGAATATTTTCCTATTGAAATAGCTAAATGTCCAATTACATTTAGTGCAACTGCTGGTTCAACATTTGAAGCAATAATTCCTACAATTTTTTTATCTTCATAATTCATTTTTCTTTTCTCCTTCATTTAATTTTATTTATTATTAAATCCTTATATAAAGGAGTACAAATATTTTCTAATATCTCTATTTTAGCCCACAATTCACCATCATGCATTTTTCTTGGATGCCTAATCACGACCTCATCTCCAGTTAGTTGATATTATTTAATATAGAATATCTAGTTATTATTTATATTAATAAAAAAAGATATTCTTTTAAATTATCTTTCTTCAATAATTTCTATTAATATTCCATTTGGGTCCTTAATAAAGAAATATGATCTACCTAATCTCCCTTTATTTATTTTTATTTCAACATTGTTTAGATTTTTATTTTCTACCCACTGTCTAGCATCATCAATATTTTCTACTCTCAATGCGAAATGTTTAGTCCCTATTGTTTTTAAATCACTCTCTAATTCTTTTGAATGTTTTGGTAACTCATAATTGTCATTATAATGAAAAATTTCTAAAAATATTTCATTTAGTTTTAACATTACTATATCAACAACTTCATCGTGATATTCTTTAAATAATACAAATCCAAATTTTTTATAAAATTTTATTGTTTCTTCTAAATCTCTTACACTTATAGCAATGTGATCAATATTAAACATAAATTCATCTCCTAATTTCTAACTATTTATCTTCTTTTATTAGTCTATCTAAGTCATAAACTCCATCAGGCTTTTTTCTTTTCATCATCACAGCAATTTTTAAAACATCTTTTGCTAATTCTTTAAAGCCAATAACTCTACAATGTAAATCAGCTACTTTCCAATCGTTTATTAATTCATCATACTCTAAAAAAGATTTTATAATAACTTTTTTACCTGTTTCTTCAAATACCTTTTTTGCTATAACCTTTGCTGTTTCACTTGGTATTTTTTTAGTTTTGTAATGAGTTTCTATCAATTCAATTTTATCATTACAAGTTTTCGCATATTCAACCACATTATCTATAAATTCTTTAACATCAAATCTAAAATTTCCACCTCTAAATATAGGAATAACATTGGAAGCTTCTTCAAATGCTTCCATTTGCTCATTAGTTAAGCCAGCCGTACCAATAATTAACGGCTTATTTACTTTTATAGCATATTCTAATATTTTATTAAAACTATCTTTATGTGAAAAATCAACTATTATGTCAAATTCTTCTTTAATCTTATCTAATTCATCATATGTGTAATATTTATTATCACTTCTACATATACCTGCAACTATTTCTACTTCATTATTTTCTTTAGCAATCTTAAGTGCTTCTTGTCCTGTTCTTCCTGTAATTCCACTCCATAAAATCCTAACTTTAGTTTCACACATTTTAAATCCTCCTCTTCATATTTATTTTAACTCTGTCATATCTCTGTCAATTTATTCTTTACTTTTATACTTCTTCATTAGCAAAAGATAAAAAAAAAAGAAAATGATGAATGCGACTCTTCAAATTCTCTGAAAGAACAATTATCTATATGTTAATTTATGGTGCAGGTAGTGGGACTTGAACCCACACGCCACAAGGACAATGGTTTTTGAGACCATCCTGTCTGCCA
>CANQEA010000080.1 GCA_947594095.1 uncultured Clostridia bacterium
ACGAAAATTTTACAAAAAAAATAAGCATTATCAATGCTTTAAAAAATTTTTTTATTAAAAAAGTGTCAAACTTCCGAATTTGACTTGTCATTGCACCAATGCCAAGACCTGTTTCTTCACTATCAATTATATAAAAAACAATTTTTAGTGCATCTTTATCTTTAATCCTTCTTTTAACTTTTTCTTTTAAAATATTATGATTAATACTTGCAAAAAATTTACTAATATCACATTTTAATATATAATATGTACCATATTTAATATGACAAATTCTATGAAAATTTTTAGCTAAATTAATACCTTTGCTAGTTCCCATATCTTTTCTACTTGCAACATTAACATCAAGTAAACAAGGTAAAATAGCAGGATATAAAATATATCTTGCTACTAAATGATTTATAACTTTATCTTGCATTGTTTGACTAATTATTGTTCTTTTCTTTGGTTCATAAATAGTAAATACATTACATTTATCTGGAATATAAGATTTAGTTTCCAAAATGTTGTGAATCCTAGATATATAAACACATTTATATTCTTTAAATCTAGCTACTTTTCTTTTATTTTTTGTATTTCTGCATACTTCATTATATGCATTTTCTATATGTTCAAATTTACAAATTTCATTATATAAATTTGATTTTCTTTTCATAATATATTACAACTCCGATTTATAAAAATTAGAAAATTAATTATTTAGTCCGATTTTGTAATTGTTTGCATTTTTCTTTTAGATTATCAACAAAACGATAAATTTCAGAAATAGAAAGTCTATCAGTATCTATATCTGCTATGGTATTTAATAAGTCAAGTAGATCTTTATTTAATTGATAATCTTTAGGTAAATATATGGTATTTGAACTAAAATCTATTAATTTAAAATTAATACTATAACTAGATAATAAATTAATATATTTATCTATACTGCTAACTGGAAAACCACATTTCAAAATAGAATTATTCAAATTTGTTAATTTTAGATTAAGTTGTTGAGATAGAAATATTGCATCATCTGCAAGTGCAATATAAAATAGGCCACTTTTAAATAGATAAACCATATCTTCATCATTTTTTTTTAAATTGTTTATATAAATCATAAAGTTTGCTCATGTAATCACCGTCCTATAAATATGAAACGAAAGTAGAGAAAATGAAATACTTTCCTATTAAAAGTACACACTATAAATTTTCAAAAATAAATATATAATATAAAATAATAAATTAGTATAAAATTTTACAAAAAGCATATATTATTTGACAAAAATAGACAAGAATTTACAAAAATAGCTATAAAAATTTTTCAGAATTCTAAAGCATATATATTAACATAAACCGATATTCTAAAAAATAAAATTAATTGTATTGACAAAGAATAAAATTAAAATTAGAATAAAAGTAAATTATATAATTTAAGGAGCCTACTTACTATGAAAAAAATAATTACAATTATAATTGTATTAATTTATTTACTTTTTGTACCAATTCAAAATATTTATGCAGTAGAGCTTAATGTACCAAAAGAACAGAATGAAATTAGTGAATATACTAGGTCATATGCTGAGAGATTTCTAACAGATTTATTCAGAGGAAAAGAAATTTTTGACACACATACAAGTACCCCTGAAGAAGTAAAAACACAAAATAATATATTTGTTTTATCAATGAGTATATTGCTATTAGCATATTGGGGATTTCTTCTTTGGAGATATGACAAAGAAGATAAACAAGACGGATATTATTATGTAGAAGATAAAGAAATGTTCAACAAATATAATCCATTACTTGCAGGATGTTTTGTACAAGAAAGAAATGTTTGTAGTAGAGATTTGATTGCAGTAATTTTGAATTTAGTAAACAAAGGGATAGTTAATTTAGAAGTTGTTCAAGACGCAGAAAGTAAAAGCGGATATAAGTACATGTTAAGTAGAAACCGTGACGAAGAACAGAAAATGGACGAAGTAGAGAGATATGTCCATAGTATGTTTTTTAATGTTCTTTATGATAGAGACGGAAAAGTTGACCTTGCACAAAAACTAGAAGAAATTCCAGAAGATAAAGAAATATATAAAAAACTAAAACAATTAAACAAAGTTGCAAAAACAGAATTAAATAAAAAAGGTGCAAATATAAACTATGTACCCAAAGCATTAAAAGCTGTTAATTTTGTTATATTATTTTTTGTTATTTTTATAATAATGTTTCATGTTTATACAAATGGATTGTCATTTACAATGTATCAGTCTACATTCATTATACTTATCCTTATATTAATGGCACTGATATTTGTAATACCTTTAGTGGCACTTATAATACAATTAATTATTAGTACATTTTTCTTACGGCAAACAATTTTTAAGAGAAAAAATTAGGACTAAAACTATATATGTAACAATAGCATCAGTTATAACAGTTTTTTCATTTGCCATTTTATTGATTGCAATATTTGCTAAAAGTAAATATCTTATTTTAGATGCAATTCTATTAGGAGTAGCAGTATTAATTGTAAAAACAGACAATTTAATGTTAAAAAACCATAAAGAAGTATTAAATGATTATTTTAACTTAAAAACAATAAAAGAAAAAATAGAAAATTATACATTATTAAAAGAAAAAAATGTTGAATACATCAAGCTATGGGATGAATATTTAACATATGCAATTTCATTTGGAATTTCTGAAAAAATAGTTAATCAGATGAGAAAAATGTATCCAGAAGATGTTGTGCTTCAAGACTTACATTATAATGGATTTGAAGCAATATATCATATAAGTAAAGCGTATTTAGAAGTTTTCTGGGAAATGGACTTTTACTTTGATTTTGAAAGTAAAGAAAAGGGGAAACAAAATGAATAAGCAAAAAATAAGAAATATATGAATAATTGCATACATATATAATGGATTTTCAATAATTGGAGTATAATAAAAATAATTAGGCGGAAGCATTTTGCTCCCGCCATAATTTATTTATTGTTTTTTCATTTTAGGTTTTGAAATTAAAGAAGCAAGATATCCGAAAAATACTGCTGCAGCAATACCGTCCTGCGGACGCTTTAACTCCTCCGGTAAAGGCACCAATTAAGCCATTCTGTTGTACACCCTCAATAGCACCTTTTGCTAAGTTGTTTCCAAAGCCAGTTAGAGGAACTGTTGCACCAGCGCCAGCAAAATCAACTAAGTATTGATAAATTCCAAGTCCACCTAAAATAGCACCAGTTGTTACAAATATTACTAAAATTCTTGCAGGTGTTAGTTTTGTTTTATCTATAAGTATTTGACCAATTACACATATTGCTCCACCTACAACAAAACATTTTAGTAAAGTCATCCAATCAAAAACTGCCATCCAATCTATATTCATAAAATTCATCCCTTTCTTACATCTCTATACTAATTGCATGAGCAATACCAGGAATTGTTTCTCCTTGTTGTGAACTTGTAGAATTCATTAAGGCTCCTGTTGCAATTAAAAGTATCTTTTTTATTTTTTTATTCTTAAGTTCTTTAAAGAAATAGCCTGAAAATACGCTACCACAACATCCACAACCACTGCCGCCAGAATGTGTATCTTGTGCTTCTTTATCAAAAATTAAAACTCCACAATCATTATAATTAGATTTAATATTATAGCCTTTAGATTTGGCAATATCTATTGCGATATCTTTTCCAATATGGCCAAGGTCTCCACTAATTATTGCATCATAATAGCTTGGATTTCTTCCAGTATCTTTAAAATGAGTAATTAAAGTATCACAAAATGCAGGAGCCATAGCTGCACCCATATTGTTTGCATCTTTTATTCCCATATCTACAATTTTACCAGGCGTAATGTGAGTAATAAAAGGCCCTTGTCCAGCTTTAGAAAGAATTGCAGCACCTGCACCGGTTACAGTCCATTGACTTGTAGGTGGCCTTTGATTTCCAAGTTCTAATGGAAATCTAAATTGTTTTTCTGCACTACAAAAATGGCTAGAAGTAGCACATAGTACATGTTTTGCAAAACCTTCTACACAAATTGCACCTAAACTTAATGACTCAACAAAAGTAGAACAAGCACCAAATACACCAAAAAAAGGTAAGCTGAGTTCACGAAGACCAAAACTAGATGAAATACATTGATTTAGTAAATCACCTGCAAACATGCAGTCTATATCACTTGTAGCAATACCACTTTTTGAAATAACTGTATTTACAGTTTCTTTTATTATTTTACTTTCTGCTTTTTCCCAAGTTTTTTCTCCCCAAAATTCATCATCTAAAGTTTGATCAAAATATTTTGCAAGAGGTCCTTGAGCTTCTTTAGGCCCTACTATACTTGCACACTCCAAAATTGTAGGTGGAGTATTAAATTTAATTGTTTGTTCTCCTAACTTTTCCAAAAAATCATCTCCTTACACTAATGTAATAGCTTGAGTGTTAAAAATTAAGTAAATAATTCCAACTAAAATAGAAGCAGATATTCCAAATACTAAAACAGGACCTGCAACTGTAAACATTTTACTACCAACACCCATAACATATCCTTCTGATTTATATTCCATAGCAGGAGATACAATAGAATTTGCAAAACCTGTAATTGGAACTAATGAACCGGCCCCTGCAAACTTACCAATTTTGTTGAATAAATTAAGCCCTGTTAAAAATGCAGCAATACCAATTAAAATAATAGAGACAATTGTACCGGATGTTTGTACATCAAAGCCTCGTTGTTTACAAATATTTAATATAATTTGTCCAATTGTACAAATTAATCCACCAACCCAAAATGCATTAAAACAATTTTTTAGAATAGGGGAGTTTGGTGATTTTTTATCTACATAGTCTTGATATGTTTGTTTAGATTCTATAGGATCCATAATTAATCACATTCCTTTCTTTATAAAATATAAATCTAGTTATTTGTTCTGCTTAAATCAACTACAAAACTTACATCTAAATCAACGTAATATTCAACAATTTTATCTCCATCTATAGTTGCTCTTTGATCTAAAATTTTAACTTCTGATAAGTAATCAATGCTTTTTGATGTTTCAGCTATTGCCTTCACTATAGCATCTTTCCAAGAAACACTAGAATTCCCTGTAATTTTTAAATGTTTTTTTATCTCCATAATTTACCTCCAATATAAAATTCTATTTGTATTATTTCCAAAATTAGAAAAATTATACAAGACCATTATTGACAAAATGCTAAAAATATAGTAATATAAAGATAGCAATAATAAAATTTAAAACTATTGCATATAATAAAAAAAGAGAAAAGAGCTAAGCTCAATTCTCCTTGTTGTGTGAACTTGATGAGCTTTTGGAAGGGGCTATATCAAGTTCTTTTTTATGTATTTTAAATTTGTAACCGAATAATGCCGACATACAAATATTAAAATAGCTAAACAAAGAATGACAAAGCCTAATCCTATGTATTGCTCCATAACATCACCCCCACTTAATATAGTAACTTTTAACAATATATATTTCTACATATTGCTAAAATATGCTATATAAGGTCATGGGGCGAAGTCCACACAACGTTTATAGTATACTACCATATTATGTAAAAGTCAATAGATATTTCCATAATTTGTAAAATATATGAAGCTGTAAAAGTTGGAATAATATGCTTGACAAATATTTAAGGAATTGGTAAGATATAACTATATTTTGAAAACGGAGGAGATAATGAATTTATATCCAAACGCATACTTTAAAAAAGTAGAAGACATCACAATTGAATTTTTACAAAAAAACAATATAAAAGCACTGATATTAGATGTAGATAACACATTAATAGATTATGAAAAAAACTTATCAGAAGAAAAAATAAAATGGGCAAATAATTTAAAAGGACAAGGAGTAAAGCTATATATTTTATCTAATACAAATCATAAAGAAAAAGTAAAACAAGTTGCAGATAAACTTCAGATTCCTTTCAATTATTTTGCCAAAAAGCCATTTAAAAGTGGATTTATAAAAGTACAAGAAAAATTAAAAGAAGAACCACAAAAAATTGCAGTAGTAGGGGATCAGATTTTTACAGACATAATTGGTGGTAATAGATGCAAAATGTACACAATTTTAGTGGAACCAGTTAATAAAAAAGATTACTGGTATACTGCATGGAAAAGACCAATTGAAAATAAAATTAAAAATAAAATAAAAAC
>CANQEA010000081.1 GCA_947594095.1 uncultured Clostridia bacterium
AAAGTGGAAAGAACTTTTTCAAAGACTTATTGCCCAACATTTTAAAAATGGGCTCTTTCAATTTTATTTAGTGATTAATGTGATGGTAGTGAATAATTATAGAATTTTTGATATAATAAACGTAAATGCGAATATTGAATATGATATAGAATATTTTTGAATTATAATTATTTTGAGGAGGCAATTGATGGAATCTTTAGAAAAATATACCGAAAAGACTTTTAATGATATCAAACACATTGATGATTTTGGAAATGAATATTGGGAAGCACGAGAATTGATGCCCTTATTAGAATATAGTAAATGGGAAAATTTTCATAAGGTTATTAAACGAGCAATGATTGCTTGTGAAACTAGTAATAATAATATTAACGATCACTTTCCTGAGTTCAGGAAACCGATAGTAGGTGGTAAAGGTAACATTCAAAAAGTTATAGATTATCATTTATCAAGGTATGCTTGTTATTTAATAGTTCAAAATGCAAATCCAAGAAAAAAATCAGTAGCATTAGGTCAAACTTATTTTGCTGTTCAAACTAGAAAGCAAGAGATTACTGAATTAGAATATTCAAAATTATCAGAAGATGAAAAAAGATTATATACTAGAATTCTGGTTAATAATAAAAATAAATATTTGTTTAAAACTGCAAAAGAAGCAGGTGTAGAAAATTTTGGCAAATTTAATAATTACGGATATAAAGGGCTTTATAATGGCGAAACTGCAAAACAAATAGCAAAACGTAAAAATATAAAGGAAAATGAAGATATTCTTGATTATATGGGGAGTGAAGAATTAGGTGCAAATTTATTCCGTATTACTCAAACTGAAGCTAAATTAAAAAAGGACAATGTAGATAATGAAGATGATGCATGTATAACTCATTACAATGTAGGAAAAACGGTAAGAAAAGCAATTGAAGAACTTGGTGGTAACATGCCTGAAACACTGCCTACTCCAGAAAAATCTATAAAGGAACTTGAAAAAGAAGAATTACAGAAAATAGAATCTAAATAAAAATAATTAAGGAAGTGGTATTTATGACAAAAGTATTAACATTTGAAGTTGGAATTAATGGTTTAGAAAATAAAATATGGAGAAAAATTGAAATTACGGATCGAAGAACTATAGCAGATTTAGCATATACAATTCTTGCTAGTTTTGATTCTTTAGCTTATCACTTATATGATATAAAGTATAAAGACAGGGTTTATGATTGTTGGGTTTGTATAGAAGATGATCATAGCAAAGTTCCACCTATTAATGCAGTTATAACTAAATTAAGCAGTCTTAGCTTAAAAGAAAATGATACTATGGAAATGGATTATGATACTGGTTCGACAACAACGTTTAAAATCAAATATTTAGGAGCAAGAAACTTAGAAAATGGGAAGGGCAATCATTATCCATATATAATTGATGGTGCTGGCAGAGGTATGCTTGATGATTTATGTGATTTTGAATTAAAAGAAATTGTTGATGATATTGATCAAAAAGGATATTCTGAACATTATTTTACTCCTGGTTATCAAAGAACTATAAAATATGATTATAGAAAATATAATATTAAAAATGATAATGCATTGTTAAAAGGTCTAATTTTAGAAATAAAAAATGGATATGAAGTTGGTGATTAAATGGCAGAGATAACATCAATAAGAGAAATAATTGTAAATAAAGAAAAAATCAAGATAGAATTTACTTATTTAGCACAGTATAATAGAAATAAAAAATATTTTAATAATTTGGATTTTGATACTGCAGAATGGGAAAGTGATGATACAATTTAATTTTTAAATGATCATTTAAAGGAATATTTAGATCATGAACATTTAAATTTTACAAGAGTGGCAGAAAAGTTTTTTGAAATAAACGAAATAGTTGATAATATAAAATTTATTGATAAGTATGGCTATTTTAAAGTATATCGTAAAGAATTTGAAAATAAATAATTAGGATGTGAAAATATATGGAAAAGAATATTGAAGAATTAACGTTGTTACTTATGTATTTAACCTCTTGGGACAATGATAATCCCTTAGAAGAAAATTATAAAGAATGTTGGAAAGGTTATTCGTTTGATGTTATTAATGAATTAACTGACAAGGGTTATTTGTTTCCTTCAAAATATAAAAATAAGTCAGTTACATTTACAAAAGAAGGAATGGAATATGCTGAAAAACTATTGAAAAAATATATTAAATAATTGTAAATAATCTATACATTTATTATTGCTAGAGTGGGACGCATAATATTAAAATTTTAGTAGGAGTTGTTAACTATGAAAATTAAATGTAAAAAGTGTAATAATATAATAGAAAATAAAGAGAATGACAAAGAAGTTTGGTGTTCTTGTAAAAATTTAGGATTATTTAATGACTATATTCTTTATGGAAGTAGTAATAAATTAAAAAAAGATAGTTATATTGATTTAACACCTAGAAAAACATTAGAAGAAGTAATTGAAGAATTAAATAAGTTAGAAAATAATTAAAGTGAATTGTGGAAACACAATTTTTTTATGCAAAGAAAAGGAGAAAATATGAAAATACAAAAAATTAGAAAAGAAGAAGGATATACAGTAATGAGTAATTATCATTTTAAGGATAAAAGATTAAGTTTGAAAGCAAAGGGTTTACTTTCAATGATGTTATCTTTGTCAGATAATTGGAATTTTTCATTAATGGGATTATCAAGTATTTGTGTTGAAGGTAAAGATACAATAAGAAAAATTTTAAATGAGTTAAAAAGATATAAATATTTAAAAATGATAGAAAAAAGAGTTGAAAATGGTAGGTTTTATTATGAATATATAATATATGAAAAACCATATGAAGAGTAATCCATATTACCTTTACGGGTATGTGGATTACCATATACGGTTTTTTATCCACAATAAATTACTAAGAAATAAAGTAATAAAACAAATAGATAAAATTGTTATGTAAGAAAAAAAGATTAATAGTATGGTATAATATAGGTGAATTTAAAAGTTGCATAACTATTATGAATGCTATTAGGTGGTGTTAAAGTGAATTTAAAAAAGAAAAAGAATAATTTTAATGATAATAAAATGAATATAGCAGAATTAAATGACAATAATTCGCAAGTAATATTAGAGAAGCCTATTGAAAACTTAAAAGATGATAAATTCAATATTTTTCCTTATGTAAATCAACTAAAAGAGGCATGCGAAAGAGGCGCCGTTTTTATTGCGGTTGATGGAAAATATGGTAGTGGTAAATCCAGTATAGTTAATTTATTTGAAAATGAAGTTAAGAATGATATGCATGTGTTTGTTAAATTTTATGAATATTAATTCTATTCCTGAAAAAGAAACGAAAGATGATGATATAGGACAAGAAAATAAAAAAACAAGTAATAGAAAAGAAAAATTGCTTGTTAATGATTATCATAGATATTTTGTTAACCAGGTAATTAATGATATATGTAAAGATCCATATGAATTTGAAAAATTATTTTATAATCAAAAATTCACTTTAGCATCCGTAAGTCTTAAAAAGAGAACCGAAAAAGAAAAAAAGTTTAAAAAATGTATTGATAGATTATTACTATTTTTAATTAGTATGATTTCCATTTATACTATTTACGGTAGTTTTTTTGATAATGAGGAAAACATTTATCATAATTTATATCTTAATGCTACAAAAGTATTCCCTTTTACATTACTAATAACATTTGTTTTAATATTATTATATGGTTATAGTTTTTATAAACCAGATAAGATTGAGCAAAGTCCAATACTTGATACTGATAAATGTAGAAATAATTTTCTTAAAGTTATAAATGATTATCTTTTAAAAAACACTACATTGTATCTCATTATTGACGATTTGGATAGGATTAAAGATAATAAACTTCAATTAGAAATAATATCATTATTATTTAATGAGTATTATTCACTAAATAACGTTGTTAACAATGTTAAATTAAAATTTATTTTTATGTTAGACATTGAAAAAATGGATAGTAATGATGAAATTCAACCTGCAAAAATTTTTGATTATATATTACATATTTCGAGTAATCAAAAGATAATCTTAAAATCTTATACTGAAAAACTTATTCAAGAAAATAAAAAATTATCTAAAATTTTTGATATAGATAATTATGAATATTTTATAGGTTTGATTATATCGAAATTTAAAGATATGAGACAAATTAAACATTTATTAAATAAAATTTTAACTAATGTATATATATAGAAAGCAAAAATATTCTTTGCAATTATTGTCAACTTGTTATAATTTGTATTTTAACCAGTATTTATAGTGATGAAGATGTAACAAATAATATAGATTGTGCACTAAACAAAATAGAAAGTAATGAAGTAAATAGTGATTTAACAGAAATAATAATAGAAAATATCAATTTTAAAGTTATTGATAAAAACTATTATGTATACATATATAATTTTATGGATAATAAAGATTTATTGCAACCTATTGAAGAGAAAGTATTTGATATATTAGTTAACATAGACTTTAAAAATATTAATGAAGAAAAAGTAAAAATGTTAAATGAGCTATTAAATACTTCAGAAATAAGATTTCAAAAAATTTATGATGAATGTTATAAATATATTGGAAATAATAAAAAAATAATTTTGTTGGGCAATTCAGCTTTTTATAATTATATGCGAAAGAATAATTTAATAGATAATAGAATTTTTCATAATTCTTATGTAAATAAATATTTATATAGCTTTTATAAAAATGGAAGATGTAACATAACTATGCAAATTCGAAATGATATTATATTTTCATTAATAGAAAAACAAAAAGATTATGAGGAAAATGAAAATAAATATAATGATTTTGTATTAAATTTTGAATTGTTTTTACAAAATTTAAAACATTTTATACTTGATTTTGAAATAAAATCAATCATATCAGAATTAACTATAGATGATAGGTTGTTCAATTTAATTTTTAATGTTGATAATAGCTCTCATTCTATCATTTTTGACTTAAATTACATAGAAGTAAATGACATTTGCGATAAGATTACAAAAGAGCAATTAAGAGTTTTGAGAAAAAAAGATGCCGATCTTGCATTTAGAGTGGAACAAAAATTGATAAATAGTAAGATTGAATCAGAGTTTAAATTAGATATCTTGTTAAATGAAGAAAAAAATTTACTGAAATTGAAAAAATATATAATGAATTTATTTCTTTAAATATTTCTATATCAAATACAGATTTAGTAGAACTTATGAATAAATATGGTTATAATCTTTTATTAGATGACTACATAATAAAAAATATTAAAAGTGAAACACTTAGGTTTTCAGTGATTAAGTGTATACGAGAAAATCAATATAGCTTATCTAAAAATGTATTAATAGCATTGAATGATATTGATGAAAAATATGGATATAATGAATATTACGAAAATCTATTTAAAAAAGAAAAATTTTATGAACTATTAATTTTTTCTCAAGCAATAAATACTAGAAAATTTAAAATTGATATTACATTAAAAAATAATAGTGATTATGATAGTGCTATTTTACGTGTTTATGAAAAAATGGGAGATACTTTCAAAGATTTTATTTTTACAACTGGATTTTAAAAAAAAATAATCAATTCAATGGAATCAATTAACATTAATTTTAATAACAATTTTTGGAAAATAGATATTTTAATTGATTTATTAACATCATATGATGTGTGTGTATATATTTTTGATAAATTAAATAATGATGAAATAATATCTAAGTTTATTAATTATTGTAAAACAACTAATAATAAAAAATATTATAAGTTGTTGGATTATTTAAGTATGTATTCATCAGAAATGGCACCTTCAATTAAAGGATTAATTACAAAAGCAAAAAATAGATTGTCTTATCAAAAAAATAAGTAACTTATTATGCTAAAAAGTTCTAATAGTGAATATTAAAATTATTATTTTTATTGTATAATATAATTGTATTAAATTTTATTTAAAATCAGGAGGTGGTCATATTGTTTACAGAATTAGTTGATATAAAAGAAAATAATATTTATCAATTTGATTATGAGTTATTATCAATTTTAT
>CANQEA010000082.1 GCA_947594095.1 uncultured Clostridia bacterium
TCAAGTTTATACATAGGTGAAATTTTCGCTAATAAAATAATCTTATTTTTTAGTGAAATTTTCAAAAATTATTGACATTTTTCTACTAGGCTATTGTTCTTTCATCTTCTTCATTATTCATCATAACCAAGTTTTCTAATTTTTCAAAATCTATAAATCTATAATATCTACCATATCTTAAATTACCTATATTTGCTTCTTTTAGCATAGTTTCTTGTACCATCTTTCTTTGCTCTGGGTTACACCTCTTTAAACTTTCATAAACTAAATCTGACATATTATTAAATACTTCTATAATTTGTTCTTTAGGATATTCATCCTCATCTAAAAAAGTAAAAGAATTGGCAATTTTAAATGCTCTATGTATAATATTATTATTTTGTTCAAAAACATTAAATGCGTTTTCAAACATTTCGTCTGAAATCTGATTGTTTTGTGAAATTTGTTCTCTCATTTCTGTGTAATATTCATCTAATTTTTGTTTCATTATTTCAAACTGTTTTTTTGTGTCAATGTACAATATTGGAAGATTAAATTTATTTGCTGTTTTCTTAGCTATATTAGATATTTCATCAAAACACATTACAGCTCCTGGATATGAGTCTACTATAACTTCATTAACATCTCCTAATGTCGAAGCATTTAAATCTTGTAGTTTCAGATTACAAATTCCCTGCATATTATCTACATAAGGAACTCTTTTTCTTGTAGAATCACTTCTTTCTTTGTCATATATTGACATTAGGTCTTGAAATCCCATATATGATATATCTTTTTTATTATCCGGAAAATATGCTAATACTAATTTTTCTTTTGTTTGCCTTCCGCTATTTGTATAAATTTCGCTTTTAACATGAGCTATAAAATCTTGATCAATACTAGATACACACCTTTGTTTATTTTTAAGTGGATCTAGTTTGTATCTTTTATTAGCAAGCCTTTTTATTCCTAGTTTTATGTCCAAGTCTATTTTTTTCTTTAAAATTGGAAATAGTATTTTCCTATCCTTAAATTTCCTTAATTTATCAACTATTCTGTTGTAATAATGTACAAAGTATGGACTTCCTAATGAACCTATTACAGATATTAATAAATTAAAGTCTGTTCCTGTTATATCAATTGCTTCTTCACCATTTATATCTTTAGCTTCTGAATTTTTTATCTTTTCTTTCATCTTTTGCATTTCTGTAATTACATCTTCTTTAGAAATTTGTGATAATTCTTCTCTTATATCTTTAAATGTACTATCCAATTCAAAGTCTTCATTTATATTATTTAGTTTTTGATATGAAGTTAGTAGCTCTTGTTTGTCTTTAGGCTTAATTAGTTTTTCAAATTGGTTAATAATTTCATTACATTGTGCATTTTCCATATTATATTTTTTATAGAAATATATGTCTCTTTTTATTCCATCTAAATCTTTTATTTTTGTTTCGAGTATGATTTTTTTTAATTCGTTTACATTATCATTATCTTGAAATTCTTGTAGAATTTTTTCATCACATATTTTTTTATAGTTTTTTAATTCCTCAAAACTTTCCAAATTAAATCTTTTTAATTTTCCAATAATACATTCTTTAATAATCGTTTCATATTCATTGTCTAAATTTTCTGGCAAACTTAATAATAATTTTTTCATTTGTTCTATATTCTTTTTCCCTTTAACATTCAAGTTAAATTTATGATAATTTAATAAAAATTTTTCTAAGTCTTTTTTATCTATTTTTTCTTCATTCTGAAATAAACCAAATTGTACTATTGCAGTTAAAATTACATTTAATGGTATATTTAATCTTTGTCTAATATCTAAAATTAGATTTTTATCTATTTTTTTATCTGTAACTATAGCCATTTTATATACATCTGGTATAAATGACACATGGTCAAACCATTTATATCCTTTTGTATTAACCATTTTGCTATCAATATATTCAAATTCATCATTATTTATTAAAAATAGCATATTAACTTCTTCTGGTGTATAATTTTTTATTGCATTATAATATAAATAAAAATTGTTAATTGTTGAATCTCTATATCCATCAATCTTTCTAAATTTTATTAATAAGTCTTTTTCTTCTTTTGTCATTTTTGGTACTAGTTTATAATAATTCCTTAAGTCTAACAATTGATTTAATTTTCCTTCAGCTTTTAATTCCATGAATTTGTTAATTCCCATATCATATATTGCTTGTATTGTTATTTGTGCTCTTATTGAAAGTATATCATATAAAAATTTTATGTCCTCATTTGTTATTGTATTTATTATTTCTAAAAAGTCATCCATTGGAATTGTTTCTTTTCTTGATTTCAAAAGTTGTAACTTATCATTGTCTTGAATTGATTTATATTTGCTATAATTTTTCTTTATATCTTCTTGAGTAATTTTATATTTTAAACCTAGTTTATTTATTTCTTCTAATATCTTGTTTGCTTCTTTTTCATTATACTTGTATGTTTCCATTTTATTTTTGTAGTAATATTTATTATCTTCAAAAACTTCTTTTGCGACTCCTATTAACCTTTTTGCACTATCTGTTGATAATCTATGTGGATTCAAATCTCCAATTCTTATTCTATCTAGTTTGTCTGCATCTTTTACTATATTTAAATGATATCTATATATTCTTTTTAGCTCATCAGGTAAATTTTCTAAATCTTCTTCATTTTTTTGTGCTGGTAATAAGTTCTCTTTTATTATAAAACATATTTCATCTATTTCTTCTTTGGAATATCCTTTATCTTCAAGAATCTTCCTTGCTTTTAATGCTCCTTTAGCACCATGTTCTCTATCTTCTCCGTCTCGTGTTCTTCCAATATCATGTAATTTTACCGCTTCTCTTATTATTTTTTTATCTTCTTTACTTACATTTTCTAAAGTCATTATGGCATAAGAATTAAAAAGAACTCTTACAACATGATTTATTCCATGTAAGTTTGTATCATTTTGCATAAGTTCTTTTACTTCTTCAAAATTATTTAATTCATTTTCAAATTCTTGATATATTCCTTTTTCTTTCATTAGTTTAATTATTTTTTCGTAGTTAATCGTATCTAATTGTAGCCTTGCTCTTCCATTTTTTATTCTATTGAAAATACTTTTTATTTTTTCAAACATCATTTTTTCCTTTAATATTAATTTAAAATCATTTTTTCACTATTTTTAAGTTATTATTTTTTGTTTGCATTTATTTGTTGGTTTATTATTAAATTTATTTCATCTAATCTTTTTTCTTCTAAATCAGATATTAAATTTATAAATGGTTTCAAATCTTTCTTTACAGCATATATATCTAAAACATTATAATATTCTAGTCTATCTTCAACTTTAATATTTATTGGTAATAAGCCATTTTTCATTAATTGATAATTCATTATTAATCTGGCTGTTCTTCCATTTCCATCTGAAAATGGATGTATTCTTACAAATTCTGCATGAGTCCAAGCTGAGAGTTCTATTGGATCCATTTCTTCATTATTTCTTTTTAAATCATCATAGAAAAACTTTAATTGATTATACATATCATTTGGCGTTGGTGGCATAAAACTTGCACCAGAAATAGAAACATCTGTGCTACGGTATATTCCACCTTGAAAAATATTTTTAGTTACAATTTCGTGTATATCTTTTATTTTATCTTCTGTTAACATTTCATTATTTTGTATTGTTTTTTTTACATAATTAAAGGCATTATCATTATTAGTAACTTCATAAATTTCTCTTAAACTTTTTCCTCCAATTGATACTTTATCTTCTAATACTGCTTTAATTTCAATTAAAGTTAAAGTGTTTCCTTCTATTGCTATTGAATTATAAGTAAAATCAATATCAAATGATTTATTTATTTTTTCTAGTATTTCTTTACTTAAAACTTGTTTATTTTTGTTATAAAAATCTAGTTTTTCTAGCAATTCATCATTCATAGTATATTTCCCCGTTTTTAAATTTCTTAAAGTTTTAATAATCAAAAAGCTCTTATGATTAGTTTTATATTAGCATTTATCAAAACCATTGTCAATATCAAATAATTATACTAAAAGTCATTTAAAATTTATTAGATGTGTCCTAAATAGCGACATTTAGAATTGCAAGTATTGTTACACCTACATCTGCAAAAACTGCTGCCCACATACTAGATAATCCAAATGCTGTTAATATCAAGACTGCTAATTTTACACAAATTGCAAATACAATGTTCTGCTTTATCTTTTTCATAGTTCTTTTTGATATTTTAATTGATGTACTTATTTTTGATGGTTCATCTGTCATGAGTATTACATCTGCTGCTTCTATTGCAGCATCTGAACCAAATCCCATAGCCACACCAACATCTGACATTGCTAAAACTGGTGCATCATTTATCCCATCTCCTGCAAAGATTAGTTTTTCATTTTCAGATTTATTTTTTATTAATTCTTCTACTTTTTCTACTTTGCCATCTGGTAATAATTCTGAGTATACCTCATCTATATTTAATTCTTTAGCAATTGGCTCTGCAACCTTTTTACTGTCTCCTGTTAGCATAACTATTTTTTTAACATCATTTTGTTTTAATGATTTTATTGCTTCTTTAGCATCTTCTTTTACTATATCTGCAATTACAATATATCCTGAATATTTGTTGTTTATTGCAACATACAAAAATGTTCCAATTTCATTACATTCACTAAATGCAATATTTTTTTCTTTCATTAATTTTTCGTTTCCAATAATTAGTTGTTTATTATTTATAGTTGCTTCTATTCCTTTACCTGCAAGTTCTTTAACATCATTTACTATTTTACTGTCAATTTGTTCTTCACATATTTCTTTATATGCTTTTTGTATTGATACTGATATTGGGTGATTTGAAAAACTTTCTGCATGTGCAACTAACTTTAGAAGTTCTTCTTTTTCTATATCTATAGGCTCAATTTTTACAACTTCAAAAGATCCTTTTGTTAATGTTCCTGTTTTGTCTAATACTACAATTTTAGCTTTTGATAATGCTTCTATATATGTGCTTCCTTTAACCATAATTCCAGATTTAGCATTTCTTCCAATTCCACTAAAAAAGCCTAATGGAATAGATATTACTAATGCGCATGGACATGATACTACTAAAAATGTTAATGCTCTATATAACCATTCATTAAATGTCCCAATATGAAATACAAAATAAGGAACAATTGCAAGTAAAATTGCAATACCAACTACTATTGGTGTATAGTATTTTGCAAATTTTGTTATGAATTTTTCAGATTTAGATTTTTTACTACTTGCATTTTCTACTAATTTTAATATTTTACTAACTGTAGATTCTCCATATTCTTTTGTAACTCTAACAGTTAATACTCCACTTTGATTAACACTACCACTTAAAATTTCATCATCGATTTTTACTGTTTTTGGAAGCGCTTCTCCTGTTAATGCTTTCATATCTAATGAAGATACACCATCTATAACAACACCATCTAATGGCACTTTTTCTCCTGGTTTTATTACAATTTCTTCTCCAATTTTTACATCATTTGGATTTACTTTTTCTAGCTTTCCATCTCTTTTTACATTTGCAAATTCTGGCTTAATGTTCATTAAATCTGTAATTGATTTTCTAGATTTATCAACTGCATAATCTTGCAATGTCTCTCCAATTTCGTAAAATAACATTACAGCTATTGCTTCTGGAAATTCTCCAATACAAATTGCTCCAATTGTTGCAATTGCCATAAGAAAATTTTCGTCTAAAAATTCGCCTTTAAATATATTTTTAACAGCTTTTAAAATAATTTCAAGACCTACAATTAAATAACTTATTATATATAAACCTTGCTTTATCCATATATTTTGAAGTGGAAAAACAAGACAAATGATTAATATTACTAATGATATTGAAATTTTAATTATACTTTCTTTCATCTTGCTTCCTCCTTTTTATGCTCTATATGTTCAATTCCCAACTCAAATAAGCCTTTAACATGAT
>CANQEA010000083.1 GCA_947594095.1 uncultured Clostridia bacterium
GTTTCGGGGAAAATTTTAATTATATCCATCAATGATATATTGCATTTAATATCATCTTTTACATTTTTATAATTTAGTTTTTTCTTATTTTCAAGAACTCTATTAGTCTTAAAATATTTATCTAAGCTTTTATTATTTTTTACTGTGCCCATTGATAAAGTTACAGACTGTGGAAAATAATCTACTATTAAATTATGATTAATAAGTACTCTATCATTTGAAAGAAATTTCTTTTTTTTATCATATTCCAACATTTTAGTAGATAGTGTGGTTTTTCCACTATTTTTTGCTCCTAATAATATGATACCTTTCCCGTCTATTTCTATACCATTTGCATGTATAAAGCAAAAACTTTTATCTTCTTTTTCTCTTAAATAAATTTCTCTTATTATTCTAATAATCCACATTGCAGATTCTTCAGTATTTTCTTTTACAATGATTTTATATTTTGTTTCATTGATTTTTATACACGAATATTCTTCTGTGTTAATCAAATAATAATATTTATTATCCTTAAATACTTCTTTATGTTTTTGCTCTTCAAAACTGTTATATATAATGCCTTTTTCAAGATTTATCATTTTTATTAAACTAGACAGCATTTCTTTATCAACTATATATTCTATAGTGATTATTCTTTTACTGTTTTTCTTAAAATCAATGGTTGATTCATATATCTTTTTTTTAACAATATCCATATTGCATTTTTCAGTCTGTATTCTAAAGTTAACATCTGGTAGATAACAATCTACGTACTCCATGTTTTATTTCTCCTTTAATTGTTTTAAATATCTTTATTATATTTCGATTTTTTAAATTAAACCTCTAAAAATTTCAGTAATGTTTTTCATTTCTTTTTCTGAGGACATTATTGTAATTAATAAATTTTTATCTTTATTAATTATCATATATTGTCCTTCGGCACCATCTCTAAATATATATCCATCTTTTGATATGAATATATAATACCCAATTCCAATTTTTGGGAAAACTCTTTCTGGTTTATATGCATTAGGCGTTACTAATTGAAGGTTACACATTTCATTTATCCAATATTTTGAAATTATTTGAATACCTTTATACATTCCATCATTCAATAGTAACTGCCCTATTTTATGAAAATCATTAGCCTTAAGATATAGCCCTGTTGCTCCAGCACAATATTTACCATAGTTTTCCCACTTATATTCTGTTATTTCTATTCTCCTAAATAAATTTTCATAAATAAAATCCGCTAAATTAATGCCAAATGCTTCTTGAAAAAAAACAGATATAATAAATGGTTCAACATTATTATATGCATATCTTGAACCTACCTCAAAGGGAATATCATAATTTAGGGCATAATCTAACAATTTATTTTTATCCAAATTTTCTATATAAGCTTCTGAAAACATTTGAGTCTCGTATCCTGTTTGATGAAGTAATAAATCTCTTAAAGTCCATTTTTCTATTTTACTTTTGTTTATATCTTTTTTTAAATGAATTACATTTTTTATAATAGGATAAATTTTTGTATCTAAATTTAACTTTTCATTATTTAATTTCATCTTTTTATCTAATGCAATACCTATTGCTATCGACACAAACATCTTTGAGCAGCTTCTTAATTGATGAATTTTATTTTCTCCATTCTTTAATACTTCAATCTTTCCATTTTGTTCTACATATAAACTATCAAGATTAAAGCTTTCTAATTTTTTTGATAATTCCTCGATTCTCAATTTAACTTTTTCAATTTCAAGCATTTTATTTCCCCCATTATTTTTATTTATATATACTGTGTTTATATTAAATTTTTCATATAACTAAAACTAACAATTTAAATAATTTATGTTGTTTCATTGACCACACAGGTATGCAAGACATAGATATTTTGAAAGATTTTGTATTATAATAATATTTTTATTTCTAAAATATTATTTACTCTCATTTTTATCTAATCATCCTAATAATTTTTTCTAATAAATTCAAATAATTTGTCATATTCTTCTTCATGAATTAATATCCCTTCCACTTTATTAGCAATCATTTTTTCAAATTCTTCAAAATATACATACTTAACTTCGGAAACTTCATCATCTTCAAAAATATAATCTTCTATTGCACTATTATTTTCTAACAAATAAACATATTGAAATTCTTGATTTTTTGGATTCTTTATGCTTTTTACAATAGCTATAAATTTCAAATCACTTTTATTTACCTTTATTCCTAGTTCTTCATTCAATTCCCTTATAACTCCTTCAATTACTGTTTCTCCTGCTTTAATGTGTCCCGCTCCAGAAATATCCCAACAATTAGGATGAGATTTTTTCGTTGCACTTCTTTTTTGGATTAAAAGCTCTTTTTTATCATTCATAATCCAAATATGTGCTGTTCTATGAAAATTACCATCTTCATGTGCTTGCTCTTTTTCTTTTGTTTCACCTATTGAATTATTATTTTCATCAAATATATCTATATATTCCATAATTATTTCCTATCTTCAATTTATTTCTATTACCAATATTATTTATATCATAATTTAGATATCTTACTGATTTAGCCTATATAACCCGCGACTTTAAGAGAAACATATTAGAAAAATCTATTTGAAATTATTATTAAAGTTCAATTACATCTAAATCATTTGGCACATATATATTTCCATTGAAATATTGTTTTGCTTCTTCTGTATATAATCTTTTTCTATTTTCTAAATCATTATCGCTTGCATGATATAATACTAAATTTTTGACATTTAAACTTGTCGCAATTTCTGATGCTGTTTTAACAGTAGAATGCTTTTTTTCATATGGTTTAAATATATCTGCTTCTGAGTCCATACACATTGCTTCATGTAATAACCAATCTGCATTTTCTACTTCATCTCTTAACTTTTCATCAAATGTTTCATCACCTAGAAATACAAGTATCTTTTTATTTTCAAGTTTTGTTTTAAAACCGAATTGTCTATCTTTTTGTGCTTGAACATCTAAAAATTTAATATTATAATTTAGTATTTTTATATTTTCTTTATCTTCTACTATATTGAAAATGATTCTGCTATCTATAAGTTTAGTAAATTCTTCTGGTAATACTTCAAACATTATTTTTCTAATTGTACTTTCTAACTCTCTATGCATATAAATATTAAGATTTCCATTATAATTATTACTGTCAAAAAATTTTTGAGCATATCTTATAATCCAAAACATACCTAATATATGATCTGTATGTTTATGTGATAAAATAATGTTATGTATTTTTCTAAAATCTATCTTTGCATCTCTTATTTGTTTTATTATTTGCAATCCTCCACCTGTATCTACTAATATATGTTCTCCTCCATTATTTTCTAATGTAAAACATGTATTATAGCAATCTAATGTCATTGCACGACCTGTTCCTAATATATTTAATTTTTCCATATATATCACCTTTTAATTTCTTTCAATTATAATATTTGCAACTATAAAATTTGTATTTTTATATTTTATTGTACTACATTTTGTAAATCGTTTGTCAACACTCCTATAGCATTATTGCACCATAATTCTACTAATCTGTCTATTGACTCTTTTGTATAAAATGAGTATGGCGCTGTTGCCATTACATTTCCTTTATACTGTTGTAAAGTTTTATCATCATATATTTCAAATGCATAACTTATTTCATTATTTTCTGCTTTTTTTAATAACAAATTATGATTACATATTTCTATTGGATTTATGATAATATTAATTAAACTATTACCTTTCATCATTTCAATTCTTTCATCAGTAATAATTTTTCTTGTTTCTTCATTAGTTGCAAATGTTGGTATTATATAATCTGCACTTTTAAAAATATCATCAATTTCAACTCTTTTATATGTATTTTCTTTATAACTTCTACTCCAATATATTACATTCATTCCTAAATTTTCACAAAGTTCTGCAATTCTTTTCCCAATATTTCCAAGGCCAATGATTCCTACCGTTTTATTTCTTATTTCTGTATTTAACATTTCATGGTTATATTCCATTTTATAGTTTGTTTTTATCTGAATTGGTAATTTTTTTGCTAAACACATTAATAAAAATACTGCATATTCTGCAACGGAATCTGTTGAGTACTTTGGTGTATGAGTAACTGTTATTCCTTTATTATTACAATATTTCCAATCAATCCAGTCAAAAGCAGTAGTATTTATGCAAATTGCTTTTAACTTTTGAATTTTTTCTATATGTTCTTTTCTTAAATTCCAATTATACCATTCTGGATCAGCCATTATAACTTTTTCTTCATTGTCTTCTAAATATTGTGCATTATCTAAATCGAAATAACTCTCTAAAAATATTAGTTTTCCATATTTACTTAGTTTATTAATTTGTTGTTTTGTGAAAAATGTTCTTTTATAAGTTATATAGATATTCATTAATATTCTCTCCTTAATTTCTTTCAATTATAATATCTGCGACTGTCAAATTAGCATTATTTGTAACATTATATATAATTGTTTCAGCTACATCTTCTGGGTTCATAAAAGTAGTTTGCTTTTCTTCTGATACATAATCTCTACTATTTTTATAAAACTCTGTATTTATTCCACCTGGATATACTCCTATTATTTTTACACTTGTACCTTTATATGCAACTTTCAAACTTTCTGTATATCCTCTTTCACCCCATTTAGTAGCACAATATACTGCTTCTTGTTTATTTCCTCTTAATGCTGCTGATGACATTATATTTACTATTTTTAAGTCTTTTTCTTCTTTTGTTTTTAAAGTTTCTGTTGAAAATAAAATCATACCTTGCAAACCTTTAAAGCATTTGTCTATATCTTCTTTTTCATAAATTGTTTGACAAGTGCTAATCCCAGTCCACTTGCACCACCTGTTATTATAACTATTTCTTTGTTCATTTTGTTTCCTCCATTTCCCAACTTTTAAAATAAATGCATTCTAAATTATCATTAAATTTTATCTCATAAATACCGTCAAATGCGGTCATCTCGATTTCAAATAACCATTCTACTATTACTACATTGTTATCTACAGCTAATATTTTAAATTCAATATTTTTTATAGCTTGATTTTTAATATGTTGCCATTCTTGTTTTATTTCATCATACGTTGTATATGGTTTCATAAATGGTGTTTCTTGATAATAATTTGTTTTTGTGAATAAAGATGTTGCCTTTTTTATATCTTTATTCCACCATGCACTTTTCAAATCATTTAGCCATTGTTCTATAAATTTTCTATTCATAATTTAATTCTCCTTTAACCTTTTTATCTACTCTATTTCCAAACTTTATATCTTCTGACTCATTTTGTTCTCTATAATAGTTGATATATTGTGCTGTAACCTGTGGATTTATTGTAAAATAGTATTTATATAATTTTTTAAATAATAATAAACTATCATCATTTTCATAAAATAATAATATATCCAGCATTTCATCTAACTTCCTCTGTATATACATTTCATCGCTTATATTATCTCTTATGATTTTTTTATTTCATCTTTTACAATTACATATCTTTGTTTATTCAATTCTATAATAGTTTTACACATATCATGCAATTCCTGTTTCTCCATAATACACCTCTTTCATATTTTTAATTATATTCATATCCTAATTTACTATGAATTTCTTTATGGCAATTTGAACAAACTAAAATACATTTTAATGCTTCTTTTTTATATTCTTTCCATGACATTGTATTTCCTGAACCTAATTTAAATTCTTTTTCTTTTGGATTTGTATGGTGAAATTCTAAAGCATCAACACATTTATCATACCCACATAAACTACACTTTCCACCCATTAATTTTATAGCTTGTAATTTCATGCTTCTTCTTAAAATTGTTTTTTAATGCTTTCTAGTTCGATTATCAGTCCTTGTAGATTCTCCACTACAATTGTAGCAATATATCCTTGTTGAACTTTTAGTTTCAAATATATTACCACAAATTTC
>CANQEA010000084.1 GCA_947594095.1 uncultured Clostridia bacterium
ACTCCTGCCCCACTTCCGCCACCAAATGGTAATCTATATTGTATGGCTTCTTCCTTTTCCTTTTTAGTATATTCGTCAATTGTTTCTCCTTTAAATTCACTTCCTCCTGCTGCAAATCCAAATGATACTTTTGAAATTGGAATAATTACAATATTATTTGATGCTTCAATTGGATCTCCTATAATTGTATTTACATCAATCATATCTTGTATGCTATTCATAGCGGTAAGCATAAGACCTTCTATTGGATGTTCGCTCATACTTTTTCACTCTTCCTTTCTTAATTAACATATATATTATATTTATAATATGTATTATTTTAAATTTAAATATACCTGAAAATACGATATTTATCATATTTTGATTTAAAAATAGAGGCTTAATCTCTGTTTTTTGATTATTATAATCTTTTACCTTTCTTCCAAGCCAAATGTTTAAAATAGTTGCAATTGCTGGAACAATGAATGCTGTTAGGCTTGCATTTTCAGTTCCAAGTTCTAAATAAATATCAAAACTTTCTATTTCAATATTTGCTTTTTTTACTATATTTAATGCTTCTTTATCAAATTTATTTTTATTCTGTAATAACTTCTTATCGAATTCTTTGATTTTTTCTTTAATCTTTAATTTTTCCATTTTTGTTTTTGTAATATCTATACTAAATATAGGTATTTTGCAAAATAAACACCACTTTAGTCTTATCTCATAATTTTTATTTAAATGTCTTTTTCTTCCAGAGTTAAATCTAAAATTTATAAATTCTATCTGTATTGCTGAAGAAATAAAGAGCAACATCAATATTCCTAAAATAAAAAGAAAAACTATAATAATCGCCTCCTTTAGAGGATTTATAATAGTTTTTCCATATTTTATCAATTTATTCAATTATTTTTTTGCTTTTTCTACTAGAATATCTCCAAATAAATATTCTTGGCTGGTTTCAACTTTACTTCTTCTAGAAAGTTCTAGCAAGCCACTAAATGCTGTTACAACTTCTTGTTTATTTTTCTTGTTTATAGAAAATAGTTTATTAAATACAAATCTTTTTTGTTTAACTAATACTTTAAACATTTCCCTAACTTTGCTAGCAACAGTATAATTTTCAACTAATGCAATTTTCTCAATGTTTTTAGCATTTTGGTTAAGCTTTACACTTTGTCTTTCCATTAAATCTTTATAAATTTCAGGAATAAGCTCTGCTTCATATTGTTTGTTAAATTCTTGTTTTGGAAGTTCTATTTCTTCTTCTTTTTTAAATACTCTATTAGAAAATATTTCATAATTTTCTTTAAAGTATTTACTTGCTTCTTTGAACTTTTTGTATTCTACAATTCTTCTAATTAATTCTTCTTCTGTTATTTCTTCTTCTTCATCTTTTACTTTTGGTAATAAATTTTTAGATTTAAGATATAACAAAGTTGAAGCCATAACTAAAAATTCACTTGCTACTTCTAAATTCAGCTCTTCTTGTTCTTTAATAAAACTAATATATTGGTCTGTTATTTCACTTAAGTTTATTTCATGTATATTCATTTTGTTTTTGTCTATTAGATGACATAGTAAATCCAGTGGCCCTTCAAAATTATCTATTTTAATTGCATATTTATTTGTTTCTAGCGCTAGTACAGTTGGCATTATTATCCCTTCTTTTTGAACTTATTTTTCTACTATATTTTTATTTTATAATTCAAGCATTTCATTTATATTTTCTAGTTTATACCCTTTTTTAAGTAAATACTGTTTTATGTCTTGAATCTCCATTGAATCTTGTTTTTTGTATAAAATATTAGATATAGATTTTTTTTCATATTCTTCTAACTTTTCATGATTATCATAAAAATAATCTTCTAAATCATTTCTGTTTATACCTTTTGCAAGTAACTTGTATTGTAATTCTTTTAGTGATAAATTTTTAAGCAAAATAAACTCATTAACTGTTTTTTCTATGTATTCTTTATCATCTATATATTTTGCTTCTTTTAAATACTCTATAATATCATCTAGCATATCTGTTTCTATAGTTTTTAAAAACTTATTTCTTATTTCTTGTTCGCTTCTTTTTTTGTATAATATATATCTTAATACTTTTGTTTTTTGTTTATCAAATTCTTCAATTGTATACATTTTTTCCTCTTTTCATTTATTCATCTTTTAAATATTTTTCCCAGTTCATAAATACATGTCCAACTCTTAAAACAAAAGCTTCATCATTTTCTTCATTAATAACATAGAATATTATATAATTTCTTACATTAATTTTTCTAATATTTTTATGTCCTGTTAATTTTTCATCTAAAACAAGCATACTTCCAGCAACATCCTCTAATTTTTTTAGTTCTTGTTTAAATAAAATTTTATATTTATCTGCAATAATATCTCCTGCTAAATCATATCGAAGATATGAAATAATGTTTTCTAAGTCTTGTTCAGCTGCCTTTGAAATCTTTATTAGATATTTCTTCATACTATTCACTCCAAATAACTATATAGTATCAATTTTTGCAAATATTTCATCTAAAGAATATACTTTGTTATCTTTTATATCATCTATTCCTTTTTGTAGTTTTTCTTTTAAGTCTTTTTTGCTCTTTATTATTACACTATCTGGTGCTTCTTTATCTATATGTGATAATTTTAAATATTCAATAAAATCAATAACTTGATTAGTAAGTTCTTCTGGTAATGTATCTATTTCATTATATAATCTTTGTTTTTCTATAGACATATTAGTTCCCTCCAAAATAAATTTATATTATTATTATATCATTTTTTATTTTAAAAATCCACAAATTCTAAAATATTTTTAAATTACTCAACAACATTGCTATTCCTTTAATTTGCATAAAAAAGAGCAATGCCCCGTGCATCACTCTTTATACTATTTATTCTTCTTCATCTGTATCTGCAGCAGGTAGCTCTTCTCCTAAGCTTTTTTCAAAAGCTTTTTCAAAGTTTTGTCTTACTTTTGCTTCTACTTCATCTAGTATTTTTGGATTTTCTATCAAATATGCTTTAACATTTTCTCTTCCTTGTGCAATTCTATCTCCATTATAGCTAAACCATGAGCCTGATTTTTGAATAATATCTAAGTTAACTGCCATATCTAAAATATTTCCTGCCTTTGAAATTCCTTCACCATATACAACATCAAATTCTGCCTCTCTAAATGGTGGAGCAACTTTATTTTTAACTATTTTTACACGTACACGGTTTCCTTTAAATTCTCCGTCTTGTTTAATATTTTCTATTTTTCTGATATCCATTCTTACAGACGCATAGAATTTTAATGCTCTCCCACCTGTTGTTGTTTCTGGGTTTCCAAACATAACTCCAATTTTTTCTCTTAATTGGTTAATGAAAATTAATACTGTTTTTGTTTTATTAATTGCTCCTGCTAATTTTCTTAATGCTTGTGACATAAGCCTTGCTTGTAATCCCATGTGTGAATCTCCCATGTCACCATCAATTTCTGCTTTTGGAACAAGTGCTGCAACAGAGTCTACAACAATTACATCTAATGCCCCGCTTCTAATTAAACTTTCTGTTATTTCTAATGCTTGTTCTCCTGTGTCTGGTTGAGATACTATTAAATTATCAATATCTACTCCTAATTTTTTTGCATATACTGGGTCTAAGGCATGTTCTGCATCTATAAAGGCAGCTTCTCCTCCCATTTTTTGTGCTTCAGCAATTACATGAAGTGCTAATGTTGTTTTACCAGAAGATTCTGGTCCATATATTTCTATAATTCTTCCTCTAGGTACTCCACCTATTCCTAATGCTATATCTAAGCTTAATGCTCCAGTTGGAATAGCTTCTATTTCCATTGCTTTAAATTCTCCGAAGTTTCATAACTGAACCTTTTCCAAATTGTTTTTCTATTTGGCTCATTGCCATTTCCAATGCTTTCTTTTTTTCTGTATTTTCTTCCATAAAATTTCCTCCTATTTTTTGAACTTTTGTTTGATATGTTTATTATATACCAAATTTTTGTTTTGTCAAGTATTTTTTTAAAATTATTTATACCAACCTTCTATACCATAATATTCGTTAAACCAATTTGGGTTTATATCTCCAACTAATGTTGAACTATATGCTATTATATATTTGTTATTACATAAACTTATATATGGTATATCATTTTTGTATATTTCTATTAATCTTTTATATCTTTCTTTAATAATTTCATTGTCATTAGTATTTTTAACTTCATTCATTATATTAGTAATTTCTTCTGTATTGTAGTTTGCTAAATTATTCTCCCCAAAGAATAAATTCATATTTGGACTTGGAGATACGTACATGCTACATAATGCAATATCATAATTTTTAGTATTCATATTATTTTGATATTGTTCATCCCCAAGCTGTTGAATATTAACTACTATACCTTGATTTGCAAGCTGAGCTTTTATATTTTCTGCAATTTTTACTTGACTATTGTTACTTGCCCTTACTAAAAGATTAAGTGTTATCGTTTGTGTTTTCCTATTTTCCGTTTTTTGCCATGTTCTATTTCTATATGACCATCCTGCCTCAGTTAAAACTTGTTTTGCTTGTTCTGGATTGTATCCACTACTTGCTTCTTGTTCATTTGCAAGCCAGTTTCCATAGTCTAATGGAAAACTAGATGTTAATGCATTTCCCCCTAAAGTAGTTGATACAATATTATCTTTATCTATTGAATATGAAATAGCCCTTCTTACTTCTTGTTTAGATAATAAGTATCTAGCTGTGTTTAATATTAAAAAGGTATGCTCTCTTCCTTTTATTTCTTTTGAGCTATATCCTATTGTTCCAATATATTGAGATAAGTTAGTATTATCTGTTGCAGTCATGTCTATATTTCCTATTTTAAAGCTATTATACATTTCTCCTACTGATGAATATAAGTTAACTGTTATTTTTTCTAATGTTAGCTCTTTTTCTTTACTATCTCTCCAATTCGGATTTTTAACTAATGTTATATAAGACGGATATGTTTCTGAAATTTTGTACATTCCTGTTCCAATTGGCATGTTGTTTTTTTCAGTATTCACAAAGTCCTCTTGGTCATAATATTCTTTTGATAAAATTGGAAATGTTAAATTATATTCAAAAAATGGTTCTTCTTGATTTAAATTAAAAGTAATTGTAAAGTCATCTACTATATCAACACTTGCTATATTTTGTATATTGCTTAAATATACAGATGATGTTTCTCTTATTTTATCTATGGTAAATTGTACATCTTCAGCTGTAAATATTTGCCCATCTGACCATCTTACATTTTCTTTTAGTTTTACAAGATAGGATGTTTCGCTCTGCTTTGCCCATTCTTTTGCTAAACTTCCTTCTGCTTTATAGTCTGATGTTAATGTTATTAGTGGTTCATATACTAGTTTTGTAATGTCTTGAACGTTTTTGTTTTTACTTAAAATAGGATTTATTGTGTCAAATTCTGCAACAGCAAGTCTTATTTCTTTTATTTTATCTGGACCGTTTTCGCTAGATTGTGATTGAACTTGTTCGTCTTTTTCTTCTTGGGTTCTAATTATATAAATTGCAAAAACTAAAATAACAATGACAAAAATAATGAAAAAATATTTTATCCCATTTGATTTCATATTCCACCTCTATCCAACAAATATAATACATGAAATATGGAAAAATTTCAAGCCCTATTTTAAAAAAT
>CANQEA010000085.1 GCA_947594095.1 uncultured Clostridia bacterium
CATACACTAATTCCAAAGTAAATTCCAGCTTTATATACAGACATAATGTAATTGTTTTTTCTTTCTTCTAACATGTTACTGTCTACTACTGTTCCTGGAGTTACTACTCTAATTACACCCCTATCTACTATTCCTTTTGTTGTTTTAGGGTCACTTAACTGTTCACATATTGCAACTTTATATCCTTTACTAATTAATTTTGCAATATAGTTATCTGCTGCATGATAAGGCACTCCTGCCATAGGCGCACGTTCTTCTTGTCCACAGTCTTTGCCGGTTAAAGTTAATTCAAGCTCTCTAGATGCAAGTATTGCGTCATCAAAGAACATTTCATAAAAGTCCCCTAAACGATAAAACAAGATACAATCTTTATATTGTTCTTTTGTTTCAAGATATTTTTGCATCATTGGTGAATATTCTGCCATTTCTATTCTTCCTTTCCATTATAATTATTTATCTTTCTACTTCTTCTGTTTCTACTTGATTTCCTTGTAATATTTTTTCTTTTATTTCTGCTACATATCCTAGAAGCTCTTCTTGTTCTATATCCATTTCTTCTGCAACTTGTTTAAAGCATTCGTCTATTCCGATTCCTTCTTCCATTTTTGAAAGTAAACTTTTCCAAATTTCTTTTTCTGTTTCATCAAAGTTTTCTATATTAATTTTGTTACTACTATTTTTTTCTTTTTGCATATATAAATCTTCTGGTGTTTCGGTATTTACACCATCTAAATCTTCGTATTTTCCATCTTTGTCTTTTATAGATACAATAAATTCTTTAGGATTAAAATATATTGCTTTTAAATATCCTATTGTTTTATTATATATACTAGCATACATCAAATTTGGATATTCTTCAAGGTTTATTGCAATATTGCCACACTTTGATACTATGATTTCTAAACTTTGACTTTCAAGTTCATCTATATCTCTTATTTTATATTTGTAAGCAAAGTTTCTCGCTATTCTTTTCGATAATTCAAGTATTTGTTCTGAATGTGTTTGTAGAAACTCTTTTTCTATAGGTATAGATTGGCCTATATACATTTCACCTTTTTTATTTAAGTTTTCTATACATTCTGCCATAAAATTTATGTTTTTCCCATTAAATATTATATATTTCATAAATTGTTTTTTAGAAATATTTCTTTCATTACAAATCTTTTCTACTTCATCTTTTGTTACTTTTCTATTATATTTTTCTGTTAATTTTAAATATAATTTGACATTTTTCATATATTTTTCGATATTTAAACTTATATCATATGGTTGTTCAAATACATTAATAATGTCACCTTTTTTATTTTTTCTTAAGAGTACACCTAAATTTTCTTCTATTAACTCGTTTCTTATATTTCTTTTTTCTAACTCATCAAATATCTTTTCTATTCCGTCGGCTTTTCCTCTTGCCAATACACTTAAATAATTTTCTATTGTTTCTTTGCTTATTTCATGTTTTTCTAATACTTCAAGCTTTTTTTCTATTTCGTCTGCTTTTCCTTGTGCTAATACACTTAAGCAATTCTCTATTGTTTCTTTTCTTATTCCTCTTTTATCTAATACTTCGAATATTTTTTCTATTTCGTCTGATTTTCCTCTTGCTAATACATACAAGCATTTTTCTATTGTTTCTCTACATATTCCTCTTTTTTCTAATACTTCAAATATTTTTTCTATTTCATCTGCTTTTCCTACTGCTAATACAGTTAAGCATTTTTCTATTGTTTCTTTTTTTATTCCTTGCTTTTCTAATACTTCAAGTATTTTTTCTATTTCGTCTGCTTTCCCTGTTGCTAATACATACAAACATTTTTCTATTGTTTCTTTTCTTATTTTTCTTTTTTCCAATAATTCAAATATTTTTTCTATTTCGTCTGCTTTTCCTTGTGCTAATACACTTAAGCAGTTTTCTATTGTTTCTTGTTTTATTCCTCGTTTTTCTAATACTTCAAGTATTTTTTCTATTTCTTCAGCCTTTCCTACTGCTAATGCAGTTAAGCATTTTTCTATTGTTTCTTTTCTTATTCCTCTTTTTTCTAATAATTCGAATATTTTTTCTATTTCATCTGCTTTTCCTACTGCTAATACAGTTAAGCAATTTTCTATTGTTTCTTTGCTTATTGCATGTTTTTCTAATACTTCAAATATTTTTTCTATTTCGTCTGCTTTCCCAAATGCCAATATACTT
Organism: uncultured Clostridia bacterium; assembly: GCA_947594095.1. The sequence goes on from CANQEA010000085.1 coordinate 2,189, forward strand.
AAGCAATTTTCTATTGTTTCTTTGCTTATTCCATGTTTTTCTAATACTTCAAGTATTTTTTTTATTTTGTCTGCTTTTCCTTCTGCCAATACAATCAAGCATTTTTCTATCTTTTCTTTTTTTATTTCATGGTTTTCTAATACTTCGAATATTTTTTCTATTTCGTCTGCTGCTTTTCCTTTTGCTAATACAGTTAAGCAATTTTCTATTGTTTCTTTGCTTATTCCTCTTTTTTCTAATACTTCAAGTATTTTTTCTATTTCATCTGCTTTTCCTTGTGCCAATACACTTAAGCAATCCTCTATTGTTTCTTTGCTTATTCCATGTTTTTCTAATACTTCGAATATTTTTTCTATTTTGTCTGCTTTTCCATATGCCAATACACTTAAGCATTTTTCTATTGTTTCTTTTCTTATCCCATGTTTTCCTAATACTTCAAATATTTTTTCTATTTCGTCTGCTTTTCCATATGCCAATACACTTAAGCATTTTTCTATTGTTCCTTTGCTTATTCCATGCTTTTCTAATACTTTTAATACTTTGTCTATTTCTTCTTTTTGTCCTCTATTTAATAGACTTTTTATTCTCTTATTTAATATTCTATTAATAGCATCTTCATCAAAATTATTTTTTTGTAATACACTTTTTAGTTCTTCTCTTGATATCATAACTTTTCTCCTACTTATAGTCTATATCATAAGCTAATATCATAAATGCAGATTTTGCTGATAAATTTTTTTCTTTTATTTTTTTCATTTTTTCTTTTAGTGCTACTGTTGTTTCTAAAAATATCCTTATATTTTCCATCATTAGTTCATAAACTTTTGTAATTCCTTCTTGTCTTAAGTATTCTATTTTTTCAACAATAAAATTTTCATTGTCGCTTATGAATTCTATAATAGACTCGTTATATCTATCTTTTAACTCCTTTATTTGTTCTTTTGTAAATCCATAATTTAATAAATAATTCATTTACTTTTTTCTCCTTTTAGATACCACATATGTTCAGATACTATTTTTAAATTTTGGATTGTACCTATAAGATTATTTTCTCCCTCAAATATTACTACTTTATTACTATCTGTTCTTCCAGTTAACATGTTCTCATTATTTTTACTTTTTCCCTCTACTAAAACTTTTTGCATAGTTCCAACATATTTTTGATTATTTTCTGATATTTGACTTTCGACTAATGCTTTTAATCTATCAAATCTTTTATGTTTTATTTCTTCTGGTATTTGATTTGTCATTCTATCTCCTGGTGTTCCTACTCTTCTAGAATATATAAACATATAAACTTGTTCAAATTTAACTTTATCTACTACGTCTAAAGTATCTTCAAATTCTTCTTCAGTTTCACCTGGGAAACCAACAATAATATCAGTTGACAATGTTAAATTTGGAATTCTCTCTTTCATCTTTTCTACTAACTGTAAATACTGTTCTTTAGTATATTTTCTGTTCATTTCTTTTAAGACTTTACTATTTCCAGATTGAAGTGGCAAATGGATTAATTTACAAACTTTATCACACTTTGCAATCTCATCAATTACATCATCTGTAAAGTCTTTTGGGTGAGGAGAAACAAATCTGATTCTTTCAATTCCTTGTATTTTGTTTACTTCTTGCAATAAAGTTGCAAATGAATTAACTCCTTTGTATTCTTCAAATGGTATATTGTTTTCTCTTTCTACTCTTAAATATGAATTAACATTTTGACCAAGAAGTGTTATTTCTTTATAACCTTCTTTTGCTAAAGCTTCTATTTCATTTATTATGTCTTTTGGCATTCTGCTTCTTTCTCTCCCACGTACATATGGAACAATGCAATAACTACAAAAATTGTTACAACCATTCATGATAGTAACACTTGCTTTAATATTGCTTTCTCTTTTTATTGGCAAACCTTCATAGATTTTTCCATCTATATCTAAAATATCTTCTAATCTTTTATTTTCTTGTAATACTTTATATAAATCTTCTGGCAATTTGTGCAATGTATGTGTTCCAAATATAATATCAACATATGGGTAACTTGATTTTATTTTTTTTACCATATGCTCTTCTTGCATCATACATCCACCGATTGCAATAATTAAACCATTTGTTTCTTTTTGCCTCTTTAGTTCTCCTAGTTTTCCAAATAACTTATCTTCTGCATTTTCTCTAACACAACATGTATTAAATATTGCAATATTTGCTTCTTGAACATTTTCTGTTTTTTTATAACCCATTTTTTCTAGCATACCACAAATTTTTTCAGAATCGTTTTCGTTTAACTGGCATCCCATTGTCATGATATGATATTTTGATTTATTATTTTCGTTTAATTTCTTTACTTTTTCTATGTATTGCTCTTGTAATTTTATTTCTTCTTGCATTTTTGTACTTAGCACCTCCATTACCCCCACATTTTATTATATTTTGACAATTTTTGCAAGACTTTTGGATAACATAATAAAAATCTCTTTTAAATTATTTAATTTTTATATAATTAAATAAATGATTCTTTCCAATAATACAAAAAAATAAGAATTTCTTTGTAGCTTTTTGCCACTTAGAAATTCTTAAATTTAATTTTTTATTCAAGTCCATATTTTTTCTTGAACTTATCTGCTCTACCACCAACTGTTTCTTGTCTTAAGTTTCCTGTCCAGTATGGATGGCATTTAGAACATATATCTACTTTTAAGTCTTTTTTTGTAGAACCAACTTCTAACACATTACCACATGCACATGTGATTGTTGTTTGGTTATATTCTGGATGTATACCTTCTTTCATTTCAAGTTCACCTCTTTCTCGTAATTATAACATGACTAATGTCTATGATAACATATTTTTTTGATTTTTTCAAGTCCTATTTTAATTTATTTTGATTATTTTTATTTTTTGTTCATAAATATATTAAGTATTTTTTATTTAATGACAGTTTGTTTATCAATTTACGTTCTACATTATTATACTATCATTCAATTGAAATGTCAATTTTTCTACTAGGCTATTGTATTTAATTTATGATAAAATCACCTTAAAAGTTTGTAAGCAAAAATTTCACCTTGTATGTATAAATATAGAAAAATTAGTAAAACTAGGAAGGTGGAATATTTAATGTTAAAACAAAAAGATTTAAAAAGAGCTACATTAATTGAAGCATGCATAAATGGAGAATGTACTGTAAAACAAGTTGCTAATGCTTTAGGTCTTTCTGAACGTCGTGTAAAACAAATAAAAAAGGAGGTTAAAGAAAACGGCGTTAAATCCATTCAACATGGAAATCGTGGCAGAAAACCTAAAAATACAATATCTGATGAAACAAGAAAAAAGATATTAGAACTTAGAAGCTCTTACGAATATGAAATATCAAATTTTAAACATTTTCAAGAACTTTTAAAAGAACGTGAAAATATTGATATATCATATTCTGCACTTTACAATATTTTGCATAATGCTGGCATTAAAAGCCCTAAAAAACA
>CANQEA010000086.1 GCA_947594095.1 uncultured Clostridia bacterium
GCAAGTGGCATATTTAAATCATCATTAATTGCTTTGTGAAATCTTTCTTCAAAGTCTTCTATGACTTTTGAATCTATATTTACCTCTCCTTGTAAATGCATCTGATAACCGTTTTTTAATCTTTCTAATGATTTTGCTGTTGCATCAATTGTTTCCCAAGTAAAATTAATTTTATTTCTATAATGTGAAGAATAAGTAAATAACTTATAAACTAAAGGTGAGTATCCTTTATCAATAATATCTTTTACTTGATATACATTACCTAAGCTTTTTGACATTTTTCCACCATTAATTAGAAGATATTCTCCATGCATCCAATAGTTAGCAGGTACTTTTCCACATTTTCCTTTACTTTGTGCAATTTCATTTTCATGATGTGTTGGTATTAAATCAATTCCACCTGTATGAATATCAAATACTTCTCCTAAATATTTTTGACCCATTGCAGAACATTCTATATGCCATCCTGGATAACATTTTCCCCATGGGCTATCCCATTTCATAATATGATTTTCTGGTGCTTTTATCCATAATGCAAAATCATAAGGGCTTTTCTTTTCGTTATCTACTTCAACTCTTGCCCCTGCTTTTTGTTCATTTAAATCTAAATTTGATAAAACAGGATATTTATCTAATTTAGATATATCAAAATAAATAGCAGTTGATGTTTCATATGCATATCCTTTATCTACTAGTTCTTTAACATATTCTATCATATCTTGAATATGATCTGTTGCCTTACATATTATTTCTGGCATTTCTATATTTAAGCTTTTTAAATCTTCAAAAAATAGTTCTGTGTAGTATTTTGCAATTTCTTCAGGAGACTTGTTTTCTTCTCTTGCTGATTTTACCATTTTGTCTTCTCCCTCGTCTGCATCTGATACTAAATGTCCTACATCTGTTATATTCATTGCATGTTTAATAGAATAACCATTATATCTTAATACTCTTCTTAGTACATCTTGAAATATATTTGTTCTCATATTTCCAATTGTTGCTTCTTTATACACAGTTGGTCCACATGAATATATCCTTACCTCATTTTCATTTATAGGTATAAATTTTTCTTTTGACTTAGTTAGAGTATTATAAAAATATAAGTCCATTTTCAAATCTCCTTTCTTATATATAAAATTATATAACTTTCTCCAATAAGCATTACTTATTTTCAAAAGTTATATAATTTTTATATTTTATATTTATGGTGTTGTGTTAGTAGTCTGATTTTGCTGTGGTGATGTGTTGGTAGATGGTGATGTATTTGTACTTCCACTTCCAGATGAGTTTGTATTTGTTGTATTTCCACCAGAGGTATTTGTTTTATTAGTACTACTATTTGATGAATTTGTATTTGTTTTATTTGTATTAGTATTTGTTGAATTTGTATTTGTTTGTGGAATTTCTGCCGGTCTTGTATGAATAGTACAATATTCATTTACTCTAGCACCTGATGAACTTGAACCACCTATTGTTTTCCACAGTCTTAATTGTTCTTTAGGAAGTACTGCTCCATAATTATTTATTTTTGTTTGTGGACAATATTCAGTTGCAATCTTTCCAGATTCTACACAAAGTGTTTGTGATCCATGTCCTTCACATCTTCCAGGTAAATTGTCACTTGTAAATATGTCTGTATAAGTGCTTCCACAACCAGTTGTTGCCAAACATCCAGTAGCTCTACATATTGTTTGTTCAACAAGACCACTTGGTCTTACAAATGTTGCTGCTGGTTTTCCTTTGTGAATATCTGTCATGACAGCATCCCAAATATCACCTGCTGGGTTGCCTGAACCACGTCCCCAATAGACTTTTTCACTATCATCATATCCAAACCATGTAGCTGCTGAATAATATGGTGTAAATCCACAAAGCCATCTATCTTTTGAATCATCTGTTGTTCCAGTTTTTGCCGCCACATCAATTCCAGATATTGCACAATATTTTGCAGTTCCAGCAGATCCTTTTACAGGTTCTTGTAAAATTGATTTCATAATATATGCATTTTGTTCTGATATAGCTCTTGTTTGTGTTTGGTTTGGAGTTAGAACTATGTTTCCACTTGAATCAACAACTTTTGTAAAGAATGTTGGAGAAACACATACTCCGTCATTTGCTATTGTCCCATATGCTACTGCCATTTCTAATGGACTAACACCATCTGTCATTCCACCTATTGCTAAAGAAAGTATATTATCTTTTTCATCATCTAAAGATGTAATTCCCATCTTTTTCAAATATTCTAGTGATTTTTTAGGTGTTAATTCTGCCATAATTTTTATTGCAGGTATATTTTGTGATGTTTCAATAAATTGTCTTATATTTTTATGTCCTGTAAATGAATTATAATTATGAGGAGTATATCCACCAAAATCAGTTGCTACATCATCATAAATAGTTGCTACATTAATTACTTTTTCTTCTAATCCGGGTGCAACAGATGCAATTGGTTTCATTGTAGAACCTGTTTGTTTCTTCATTTGGGTCGCTCTATTCCATCCAGATGCTTCTTTTTGGCCAAAACCTCCTGCTATTCCAAGTACGTTTCCAGTTTTATAATCAACAACAGCCATACCTGATTGTGATTTTTGGTTTCCACTTGGGCTAGTAATAACATATTTTGAGTTTGCATATTCTTCTTCTAATCTTTTTTGTATTGTATCATCAACAGTTGAATAAATCGTTAATCCACTACTATATACATAGTTTTCTGCTATTTGTCTTGATATATCTTTCTCTTCCATTACTTGGTTAATAACTTGCTCTAATACAGCATCTGTATGATAAGAATATACACTTCCACTTGCAATTGCTCCTTTTTGGAATGGAAGACCTGCTTCCACTTTTGCAACTGCTGCATTATAATCTTCTTGTGATTCAATAAATCCTAATTCATTCATTTTATCTAAAACTGTTAAAGTTTTATTTTTTATTCTTTCATTTCTACTTTCTTCAGTGTCTGTTTCTGAAGTTAGTTTATATGGATTATAACTCATAGGTGCGCTGTTTATTCCTGCCAAAAATGCACATTCTGCTAAGTCTAAGTCTTTAGCACTTTTATTGAAATAATATTCTGCTCCAAGTTCTACTCCATGAAGGTTACCTTCTCCACCAACAAATAAAATATTTAAATATAATTCTAGTATTTGTTGTTTAGAAATCATTCTTTCTACTTGATATGCTTTTGCCCATTCTTTTACTTTTCTAAGAATTCCTTCCATTCCTTGTGTTTCATCTTCTTTAGTAATATTTTTTACTAATTGCTGAGTAATTGTACTTCCTCCATAAGAGCTTTTTCCAAATATTTTTCCTATAATTGCACCAGCAGTTCTTTTAAAGTCTACACCACTATGGTCATAGAATCTTTCGTCTTCTATAGCAACATATGCTTTTGGTAGATAATCTGCCATATCTTCTAATGTTATAATTTTTCTCTTTTCATCCCCGCTTAAATTAGCAACTACCTCACCTGTATTAGCATTTACAATTACAGAGTTTGATGCACCTATTTGTAACTCGTCTTTTGTAATTTCGAAATCGTCACCAAAAAGGCCAAAGAACATTCCTGCTATAATTCCTGCTCCAATAACACATAAAAGTAAGAATATAACAATAAATAGCTTAATTGCGATAGCAAGTTTTGGATGCTTGCTAGAAAATTTCTTTTTATCTTTCTTATTTTGTTTTTTACCTTGTTTTACATTTTCCTTTTTTCTAACTTGTGGTTTTTTATTATTGTTTTTTGAAACTTTTTTTACCGGTTTCTTCTTTTTATTTCTCGACATATTATATTTTTTAGTATCATCATTACTTGGCATTTTTATTACCCCCTTGCATCTTTTGCAAAACATGTCATTTATTTATGACATCTACATTATATTATATTTATAAAAAAAAGAAAAGAGTTTTTAAAATTTTTATATATCCATTCTTTGTCCTAATAAATACTTAATTTTAACTTTGTCTTTTTTTATTTGTTTTCTAGCATCAATCCACGGTTGTTTCTTATAAATGCATGCTTCATAAATATCTTTTTTTGCAAACTTCATTTGTTTTTCATAATCAAATTCTTCATTGTTTAAGCATTCTATTTCATAATCATTTATGCTTATACCATTAAATCTTTTTTTATTTATTTTTACATTAAAATTTATGTTTATAATTGTGCTGTCTTCCAACAAATTATATTTATTAACTAGTTCTTCTGGAAAATCAATATTTAATATTAGTTTTGTCTTGGTTAGACTTTTCTTTTTGTTATTAGTTACAATTAAAGTAATTCCTAACTCCTCTAATATTTGTTTTTCTATCTTTCGAAATTTATTCATGTGATTTGTAACAATTGTTACTTTTTTATAATCTGTTACTAAAGTTTTTATAATTTGTAACCTGTATTCAGTAAGTTCATTTACCATTATAGCAATTGATGTTTCTTGCTTCTTTAAATTTTGTTTTTTTAATATGTAATCTAAGCAATCACAAGAAAGTACTTCAAATAGCCATTTTCCATCTACAATATCAATATTTTTACTATATAAATAATTTAAGTATTTTTCTTGTTTTTTTATTTGCTTACTTACTACTATTTTATTACATAGTGTTTTTTCTAATATTTTAATTGTCTTTATAGCTAATTTTTGTGATTTTTTTTCATCTAATAATTCTTCACTTTTTACTGGTAAAATAATTTTATCTTCTTGTAATTTTATAATATTTAACCATTTAAATATTTTCAAAGGCTTGTCAGATTCTTGAATAAAATACATATAATCACCATCCTGATAAATTATATGTATTTGTATTTCAATTTATTATTTAATTATTATTTTCTTGTTTTTCCTTCTAATGCATCTAAATTGTCTAAAGCTTTACCAGTTCCAAGTGCTACACATGAAACTGCATCTTGAGCTATCATAACATTAATTCCTGTTTTTTCTTGAAGAAGTTTGTCTAATCCATCAATTAAACATCCTCCACCTGTCATGTAAATTCCTTTATCACTTATATCTGCTGCAAGCTCTGGTGGTGTTTTTTCAAGTACAGAATGAACACTATCTATAATCATCATAGCTGGTTCTGTTAAAGCTTCTAGCATTTCACTAGAATGAAGTGTTAATGTTTTTGGAAGTCCTGTTGATAAATCTCTTCCCCTAATATCCATTTCTGTGTCCTGAATTTTAGGATATACACATCCTATATTTACTTTTAAATCTTCTGCTGTTCTCTCTCCAATAATAACATTGTGTTTTTTCTTAATATATTTAACAATATATTCATCAAATTTATCTCCAGCAACTTTTAATGATGTACTTACTACTGAACCACCAAGTGAAATAACTGCAATATCAGTTGTTCCACCACCAATGTCTACTACCATATTTCCACATGGTTTTGATATATCTATTCCTGCTCCAATTGCAGCAGCAATTGGTTCTTCAATTAAATATACTTTTCTTGCACCTGCTTGTGTTGCAGCATCTATTACTGCTTTTTTTTCTACCTCGGTTACTTGTGAAGGAATACAAATCATAATTCTAGGTGCAAATATAAATTTACCACATATTTTATTTATAAAATGTTTTAACATTTTTTCTGTAACTGTATAATCTGATATAACACCATCTCTAAGTGGTCTTGTAGCTACGATATT
>CANQEA010000087.1 GCA_947594095.1 uncultured Clostridia bacterium
CTTGATTTTCTGGGTTATATATATAAAATACATCTTCATCATCTTTTCTAATAATCATTATGTTTTTTGATTTCCTTTTTCCGTCTTCTTCTATAAATCCATATAGTTGTGTAAAATATTTTTCTTGTTCTTCTTTAGATAGTATTTTTTCCATTATTCTGGTATAATAGTCAACTGCTTCTTTATCTCCTATTTTCTTTTTTCTATGAACATTAATAATTCCTATTTTATTCATGACAAATTCTAACTTTTTTTGTACTAGTTCGTCCTTTTTATTTGTTTCAAAAAGTTCTTCTATAAGTTCTTCATTTTGAGCTTCATTTACTATCATCTCTAAAGCATCATTTGTATATAATCCTTTAAAAGTATAACCAAATTCTTCTGACCATTTATCAATTAATTCATCTGGTATTTTTGTAAATTCTTTTCCATCATTTTGTTCATTCATTCTATATACATGAAATAATTTATTTTTTTCTGGATCTTTGTTTCTATATCTATCTTCTAATCTTTCCTGAGATACCCCAAAATTTCTTACTTTCATTCCTGTTTTTACACGCATAATATCATCTGTTAGATTAGCGAAATACCAATTTCCTTCTTCATTTTTAAAACATACATCAGCATGTGATAGAGGATATTTTGTATCAACATATATCAGGTTAGTTTCTATTCCCAACATATTTAATGCTTCTACATAGGCTTTATTCATATCAATGCAAATAGCTTCTCCTTTTTCGCTAGTTCCTTCACGATATATGTGTATTTTAGCTACTAATTCTTCGTAAGTTATTTCATCAGAATATAGATAATCCACTTTATATTCATATATATCACATAATCCTAAATATAAATAATAAGCTTGTTTTTCTACTGGCCATTTTGCATCATTTTTTTCTTTTTCGTGTATTTCACTTATAATTCTATCTACATGTTGTCTTTCATAATTATTCATAAATTAAACTCCATTTCAGGATAATTTTACTATTTTTTTAACTCTTCTATAAACATTTTGTTTAACATCTGTGGATTAGCTTTTCCTTTTGTTTCTTTCATAGCTTGTCCTACTAAAAATCCTAATGCTCTGTCTTTTCCTGCTTTATAGTCTGCAATTGATTGTGGGTTTGCTTCTAATACTTTTTGAACTACTTCTTTTATTGCTCCTTCATCAGATATTTGTATCCAACCTTTTTCTTTGATAATTTCTTCTGGGTCTCTTGGATTTTCAAATAATTCTGTTAGTACTTTTTTTCCTATACTTGAGCTTATTGTTCCTTTATCAATTAAAATTACTAATTTTCCTAATTGATTACTATCAAATGGAATTTCAATTGGATCCATTTCTGTTTCATTTAATATTCTTGAGATATCTGATATTATCCAGTTGCTTACTGCTTTAGGGTTATTACATACTTTGCTTGCTTGTTCAAATAAATCTGATAGATATTTAGATGATGTAATTAATTTTGCATCTTTTTCTGATAGTTTATATTCTTCTAAATATCTTTGTTTTCTACTTTCTGGAAGCTCTGGAAGTGAATCTTTTATGTTTTGAATATATTCTTCTGAAAGTTTAATTGCAACTAAGTCTGGGTCTGGAAAATATCTGTAGTCTTGAGCGTCTTCTTTATCTCTCATTGGGAAAGTTTTTCCTGATACATCATCCCACCTTAAAGTCTCTTGTTCTATTTTTCCACCATCTTCTATTACATCTATTTGTCTTTCTATTTCATAGTCTATAGCTCTTACTATACTTCTAAAAGAGTTCATATTTTTCATTTCTGTACGTGTCCCAAGCTTTTCATCACCTTTTTTACGAACAGAAACGTTTACATCAGCTCTTAGTGACCCTTCTTGCATTTTACAGTCTGATACTTCTATATATTCTAATATTGATTTAAGCTTTTTCATATATTGTTCTGCTTCTTGTGCAGAGCGTATGTCTGGTTCTGAAACTATCTCAATTAAAGGCACTCCTGCTCTATTTAAATCAACTAAACTTCCTCCTGCAAATTCATCATGATTTAATTTTCCTGCATCTTCTTCTATATGAATTCTTGTTAGTCTTATTTTCTTTTTTCCTTCGTCTGTATCTATTTCTACATATCCATGTTCACATAGTGGTTTATCAAATTGTGATATTTGATAAGACTTTGGAAGGTCTGGGTAAAAATAGTTTTTTCTATCATTTTTACTATCTCTTGCAATTTCACAATTTGTAGCTAGACCTGCTTTTACGGCATATTCTACTACTTTTTCATTTAATACTGGCAAAGTTCCTGGCATTGCCATACATATTGGACATGTATGTGTGTTAGGACTTGCTCCAAAAGTAGTTGGACAGCTACAAAATATTTTTGTTTTAGTTGAAAGTTCACTATGTACTTCTAGACCAATTACGGCTTCATAGTCTTCTCTTGACATTAACATTTCCTCCTCTATATTATGATTTTATAAGCATATTTCCATGCTAAAATTCTTTTAACTGCTTTATTTATCATATCTTCTTGTATTTTTCCACTATTTACTGCATTTATCACTTCTTGTTTTTGTTTTACAAAATCTGATGAAATAATCATATCATTACCTGCAAGTACTGCTTGAACTGCTGCTTCTCCGTTTTCTACATAAGTTTTAACAGCGTCCATTGCTAAATCATCTGTCATTACGATTCCTGTAAATTTTAGTTCATTTCTTAATATTTCATGCACTTTTTCTGAAAGTGAAGCTGGTTTTCCAGAATCCATACATTTTACTATATTATGACTAACTAATATTGTAGGTCCTCCTGCTTCTATACCTGAGATAAATGGTAGAAAGTCTGAATTTTGGAATGTTGAATATGGTCTTTCATCTATTGCAATTCCTGTATGTGTATCTACATTGTTTCCATACCCTGGAAAATGCTTCATAGTAGATATCATTCCAGATTCATTCATTGTTTTTATTAATTCAGATACATATATTGCAGTTTTTTCTGCTCCTCTTCCATATGATCTTGCATAAATAAAATCACTGCTAGATGTTGGTACATCTGATACTGGTGTTAGATTCATATTTAAACCTATGCTTTTTAGTAATTCTGACTTCTCTTTTGAATCTTGTAAAATAAGTGGCAATTGTCCTTTTGCCCACAATGCTTGTGGTGATTGGAATTTACTAGACCTAAAGGCTTTATACATACTTACTCTAACTACTGTTCCGCCTTCTTCGTCAACACCTAAAGCAAGTTTTATTTTACTATTATTTTGACAATTTTGTAGTTCAGCAAGCATTGATTGTTTCGTTTTGTTTTCAAAGTCTCTTCCAAAAAGTATGTATCCCCCTGGGTTTTGGCTTTTTATTTCTTCAATTACACCACTTTCTGGGTATCTTGCTAAAAACATTTGGCCTACTTTTTCTTCTAAACTCATAGATGATAGTTGTGTTTCAGCTTGTGCATAATACTTGCCAAATAAGTCATTTGATTCTTTTTGTTTTGGTGCATTTTCTGATGTGGTATTTTCGGTTGAGTTATTAGTTTGATTATTTACTACATTTTCATCTATTATTGTGTTTTGATTTGTTGCAAGAACATTTTTGTCAGTTGTTTCACTATTGAAGTATCGATTTCCTAAAACTATTCCTGCAAATATCATTACAGCAACCAATATAGCAGTTAGAATTCTATTTGATTTTTTCATATTTTTTTATTCCTTTACTTGTTTTACAACTACAATTTCATCCTATTTTTGAGCACTTTCTTGAAAATTATACTTAATTTTTAAATTGTGGCTTATAATTATCTCTAAATTTAGTCGCTTGCTCAAAAGTATATGCTGCATTTAAAATTGTTTCTTCACAGAATCTATTTCCAATTAATTGCATTCCAATTGGCATACCTTGTTTATCTACACCACATGGGATTGAAATTCCTGGTAAACCTGCAATATTTACAGATACAGTACAAATATCTGCTAAATACATTTCTAATGGATTATTAGATTTTGAACCAATGTCAAATGCTACTGTTGGTGATGTTGGAGTAAGTATAATATCATATTTTTCAAAGCCTTTGTTAAATTCATTCATTACTAATGTACGAACTTGTTGAGCTTTTTTGTAATATGCATCATAATATCCAGAAGAAAGTACATAGGTTCCTAATATTATTCTTCTTTTTACTTCTGCTCCAAATCCTTCACTTCTTGATTTTTTATACAATTCTTTTAGATTAGAAAAGTCTTTTGCTCTATATCCATAACGAATACCGTCAAATCTACCTAAATTAGAACTTGCCTCTGCACAGGCAATGATATAATAAGTTGCTAAGGCATATTGTGCAATATCTAATGAGAATTCTTCAATTTCTGCTCCTAGTTCTTTATATTTATCAATTGCTTGTTGTAAGCTTTGTTTTACTTCTTCGTTTATACCTTCTCCAAAGAATTCTTTTGGAACTCCTATTTTTAAGCCTTTTACATCATTTTTTAGAGCTTTTGTATAATCTATTTTTTCTCTATTACTTGATGTTGTGTCTTTTTCGTCATGTCCAGTAATTAAGTTTAATAACATACTACAGTCTCTTACATCTTTTGTAATTGGCCCTATTTGGTCTAATGAAGATGCAAATGCCACTAATCCATATCTTGAAACTAGTCCATATGTTGGCTTTAGCCCTACTACTCCACAAAAGCTAGATGGTTGTCTAATAGAACCACCTGTGTCTGATCCTAATGCCCATGGTACTAAATTTGCTGCTACTGCTGCTGCAGATCCACCAGATGACCCACCTGGTACTTTATTTAAGTTCCATGGATTTCTTGTTTTCTTAAAATATGAATATTCAGTAGAACCTCCCATAGCAAACTCGTCCATATTTAGTTTTCCTAAATATATCATGTTTTCATCATTTAACTTTTCAATTACAGTTGCATTATATGGTGCAATAAAGTTTTCTAGCATTTTAGAACTACATGTTGTTTTTACATTTTTTATACAAATATTGTCTTTTATTCCAATTGGAATACCAGCATATTCAGAAGATATTTCGCCTTGTTCAACCTTTTTTTGTATTTCTTCTGCTTTCTTGTTTGCGTCTTCTGATAATGTTGTTACAAAAGCTTGTACATCTTTTTCTTTTTCGTCTATTTTGTCTGTATATGCTTTTGTTATTTCTGTAATTGTTAGTTCTTTATTTTTTAACTTTTCTTGTAATTCATGTACTGTTAATTCAGTAATATCCATTTATCTTTCTCCTCTCTCATTCGGATTTTTTCTTTTTTTGAGATTGCTTCCATTATAAATTCTTCTTATTGAATTACTTTTGGAATTTTGAACATATTTTGCTCAGTTTCTGCTGCGTTTTGTAATAAGCTTTTATTATCTTCAAATATTTTTACTTCATCTTTTCTAAATACATTTTTTGCTTCATTTGCTCCAATAGTAATATCTAGTCCATCTACTGGTGCATTGTTTACTATGTTTGCAAAGTTTAATATGTCTTGTAAATTAAGTAAGTATTTTTCTATTTCATTTTCTTCTAGTTGTAAGTCTGCTAAATTTGCAATATGCAAAAGTTCTTCTTTGCTAACTTGCATGATATCATCTCCTATCCTCAATATGCTTTATATTATATAATGTTTTTA
>CANQEA010000088.1 GCA_947594095.1 uncultured Clostridia bacterium
CTTTATTTTTCCATAAATATATGATATAATATAAATAGTTGATTTGAAAGGAGATATTTTTTTATGCCATTTTTATTAATATTTTTAGCTATTATCTTAGTTATTGCTTTTATGTCTATAAAGATAGTTAAGCAATCAGAGGTGTATGTTATTGAAAGGTTAGGTAAATTCTATAAAGTAGCAGATGCAGGTTTAACAATTATTATTCCTTTTATTGACCACGTTAGAAGTGTTGTAAGTCTTAAACAACAAACCATGGACGTACCTCCTCAAGGAGTTATTACAAAAGACAATGTTACAATTACTATAGATACTGTTGTGTTCTACCAAATAACAGACCCAGCAAAAGCTGTTTATGAAATTCAAAACTTAAAGAAAGGTATTGAATATTTAGCAATTACTACAATCCGTGACATTATTGGTAAAATGGATTTAGACCAAACATTTAGTTCACGTGATGGAATAAATGATCAATTAAGAGTTGTTTTAGATGAAGCAACAGATAAATGGGGCTGTAAAGTAGATAGAGTGGAAATTAAAGATATTACTCCACCTGCAGATATTAGAGACGCCATGGAAAAAGAAATGAACGCAGAAAGAAATAAAAGAGCTTTAATTCTAGAAGCCGAAGCTCAAAGACAGTCAGACATTACAATTGCTGAAGGTAAAAAACAAGCTGCTATCTTAGAAGCGGAAGCTGATAGAGAAGCACAAATTAGAAGGGCATCTGGAGAGGCTCAAGCTATTAAAGAAGTTGCTGATGCCAAAGCTCAAGAAATAGCTAAAGTATATGATGCAATTAAAAATTCTAACCCTGACGAAAAACTAGTTCAATTAAAATCTTTAGAGGCATTGCAAGAAGTTGCAAAAGGTGATGCAAATAAAATATTTATTCCATTTGAAGCAACATCAGCATTAGGTTCTTTAGGAGCTATAAAAGATGTTATAAAAGATGATAAGAAAAAATCAAAAAAAGAATAATATTAAAAGGTCTAAGATTTCCTTAGACCTTTTTTACTTACTTTATAATTCTATTTTTACGAATTAGTACTTGTATTAATTAGACTTTCTAATCCAGGTAATAATAATGTAACTAATTCGCTATTTGCTGTAACAACCCATTTTCCGTCTACTTTTTTTACTTCAATTGTTTTTGAAACAGTAGTTGTAGGTATATCTTCTTTTCTTAATTCTTCTAATAAATAATTATTATATTCTTCTTCTGTTGGTTCTGTTCCACTAAATGCGATTTTTACAACTTTTTGCATATAATTACTAAGTACAGTTTCAAAGTTTTTATTTGTAATTTCTACTTCAACAGTTGCTGTATCTTGTTCTTCTTTTACTTCTCCAATTTTCCATGATATTTTATTAAATAATAATCTTTGAGCTTCTTCATTCATTGTTTTACTCTCATCGTCTAAATCTACTGAATTAATTAAATCATTATAATTTGTATATGTTTCAATACTGTTAAAATCTCCTGTTTTTAGACAATTAAGCATTGCTTCAACTGTTTCTTTTGCAGATTTTTGTCTAAATGCAAGTAAAGCTATAATTGCAACTAAAACAACAATTAAAATTATAGCTAAAACCCATAAACCATTATTTTTTGAATCTTTTGCATTAGTTTCTTTAGAAGTGGTAGTATTTTTAAATTTTGGTTCTTCTTTTTTAGCTTCTGCTACAGGTTTTTCTACTTTTTTCTCCTCTTTTTTAGTTTCCTCAACTGGTTTTTCTGCTTTCTTATCTTCTTTATCTGCTTTTACATCTTTCTTTGCCTTTGCGTCTTCTTTATTTTCAGTTTTTTTCTTTGGTTCTTCCTTTTTCTCCTCAGGTTTATTTACTTCTACCTTAACCTCTTCCTTTACTTCTTCGTTTTCCTTTTTTTCGTCCATTTATAATTCTCCTTTCTTTTTTATAAATGTGGAATTTCTATATTTTTACTTAGAAATTCTTAAATTTGTTTTAACTAATTGAATTATATATTAACTATACGATTTTTGCAACTATTTTTAAGAAAATTTTTAAATTATAAAAAATAATGTTATTTTTTTATATATTTTAAATAACTTTCCATAAATCCGTCTAAATCTCCATCCATAACAGCTTGAACATTTCCCACTTCGTAATTTGTTCTATGGTCTTTTACCATAGTATATGGACAAAATACGTAGGATCTAATTTGACTTCCCCATGCAATATCCATTTGTACACCTTTTAAATCTTCAATTTTGTCTTTATGTTCTTTTTCTTTTAAATCATATAATTTAGATTTAAGCATTCTCATAGCTGTTTCTCTATTTTGTATTTGTGAACGTTCTGATTGACAGCTTACAACAATATTTGTTGGAATATGTGTTATTCTAACAGCTGATGAAGTTTTATTTATATGTTGCCCCCCTGCACCAGATGCGCGATATGTGTCAACTCGCAAATCATCTGGATTTATATCAATTTCAATATCATCTGTAATTTCTGGCAAAACTTCAACAGATGCAAATGATGTGTGCCTTCTTCCCCCACTATCAAAAGGAGAAATTCTAACTAATCGATGAACTCCCATTTCAGATTTCATATATCCATAAGCGTTTTCTCCTATAATTTCAAATGTAACGCTTTTTAATCCTGCTTCTTCGCCTTCTAAATAATCTAGCTCTTTTACCTCATATTCGTTTCTTACACCCCATCTTGTGTACATTCTGTATAACATCTCTGCCCAATCTTGAGATTCAGTTCCACCTGCACCTGGATGTATTGTTACAATTGCATTATTTGAATCATATTTTCCTGATAAAAAAGTTTTAATTTCAAATTTTTCAATATCTTTTTGTAAAATACTTGTATTTTTTAAAATTTCTTTTACAATTTCTTCGTCTGGTTCTATTTGTACTAATTCTGTTAGTTCTTCTAAATTTATTAATTCACTTTTAATTCTTTGGAATTCAGTTGTCTTTGATTTTATTGATTTAATTTGAGAGAGAATTTTAGTAGAATTATTACTATCATTCCAAAATCCTTCTTTTGATGTTTGCTCTTCTAAAGATTTTAAATCTTTTTCTAATTTAACAATGTCAAAGAGAATCCCCAAGTAAATTTAATTTTTCTTTTAATGTATCTAATAATCTTGTATTTTCTTCTAATTCAATCATACTTATCACTCCATAACATAAATTGATATTTTAATTATATAGATTTATACTTTATTTGTCAATTGCACTGTTATACAATTACATACTCTTTTGAAAATTTAATGTTTTACAAATATTTATTTTTTAATAAATTTTGATTATTTTTGGATTTATTGGATACAATAAAAAATGAATTTAAATTAGCTATTAAAATATTTATACATAAAATTATTTTTTAAAATATATGAAAGGAGAAGATGTAAAAAATTGCTTTTACATCAAATATTTTAATGAACAAAAAAGTATGGATTATAATTGGTATTTTGTTAATTGTTATAATTGGGGTTATTTATGCTGTAAATACAACTAATAACTCTAATGTTCAAAATTATGATGCAAACAGAACATCTGCATCTGAAAACAATACAAATGAAAATAATCAAGAAGAAAAAAAATACACTGAACAAGAAATTGCAACATATTCAACAAAAATATATGATAAAGATGAAGCAAGACAAAATAATGTTTCAATCACTTGTAATACATTAAATGGAACAATTGTTAAAGCAGGAGATACTTTTTCTTTTTGTAATACTGTTGGGCAAGCTACTTCTAACAAAGGTTATAAAGAGGCCAAAATCTTTGATAAGAATGGAAATATAAAAAAAGGTCTACGGTGGCGGCAATTGTCAAATAAGTTCAACTTTGTATAATGCGGTTTTGGCTGTTCCTGACTTAGTTGTAACGGAAAGACATGAACACAGTAATTATGTTCCATATATTCAAAAAGGAATGGATGCAGCAGTTGCTTATGGAAGTTATGATTTTAAATTTAGAAATAACTCTCCTTCTGATATTAAAATTATTGCAGAAACAACAGAAGATAATATTACAACAAAATTAGTTTCAATTAAATACGAGTAAATATTGTAGGTCTAACATTTTTATGAATAGTTTTCTAAAAATTTTAGGCCTTATATTTTCATAAAACTTGCAAATTATGTAAAATTGTATTATAATAATAAACATAAAAGGCAAAATAAATCTGTTTTGAATATCAAAACAGGTAGCCTAATAATTTTAACATTTATTAAAAAGGAGGAATAAAAATGGCAAAATTAATTTCATTTGAGGAGGCTCTTCGGGGTACAATCAAGGAAGGGGATGAAGTCATAATAAATGCACTTTATCCCGATGAAAGTGAAGTTGTTAAACTCTATCCTAACGAAACAGGATATGAAGAAGAACAACTTTTTAGTAGAGAAGAAGATCTAAAATTCTTCTATGCTAAAAACAAGGAGGGTATCCCCACCTTTTGGGGAAATGCTACTAAGAAACAAATAAACCTTTATGGAAGAACAGGTGCGACATTCGGAATTACATCTGTTAACAAAGCATGTAAGCCTTGGACGAATCTTGAAATGGGACTTTACTCCAAGGCTACTACGGAAGATGATTACAATCATCTTCGTAATACCTTGAAACTTTATTACGATTTAATCCGTAAAGGTTCATGGCTTGGGTCGCAGTATGTCTACACAATTGAGGGCCATATCTACTTCGGTTTGCACAGTGTGGAAAGCTCTGGCAACGTGAGCGGGTACGAGTTGTTCAGTTCTCTTAGCGGTGCTTTCTACGACGACCATTACATTCGCCCTGCAGTTTCTGTATATCTACCATCTAAAATCATGGTTGATATGGAAAAAAGTAAGGACGGAGCGTGGGTGTTAGTTCCCAATAACTAATAAATAAGTGTGAGGAGGAATAAAAATGGAAAAAAAATTAATTCCATTTGAGGAGGCCCTTCGGGGTACAATCAAGAAAGGGGATGAAGTCATAATAAATGCACTTTATCCTGCTGAAAATGAAACCGTAAGCCTATATCCTAACGAAACAGGATATAAAGATGTACAACTTTTTAGTAGAGAAGAAGATTTAAAATTTTTCTATGCTCAAAAAGACGGTATCCCTACCTTTTGGGGAGATGCCACTAAGACAAAATTAAACCTTGTTGGAAAAACAGGTGCAACATTTGGGGTCACGGCTATTAATAAGGCATGTAAGCCTTGGACAAATCTTGAAATGGGGCTTTATTCAAAGGCTGCTACGGCTGATGATTACAACTATCTTCGAGATAACTTAAAAGCGTGTCACGACTTACTATTCAAACCTGCATGGGTCGGGTCGCTGTGTGTCCGCACAGTTGGTAGCTATTTTCTCTTCGGTTTGCACTATGTTAACAACTACGGCTACGTGTACGGTATTTCCTTGTTCAACTCTCTCGACGTTGAAAGCAACGGCAGCAGTTACGTTCGCCCTGCAGTTTTTGTACATCAACCATCTAAAATCATGGTTGATATGGAAAAAAGTAAGGACGGAGTGTGGGTATTAGTCCCCAATAACTAAATAAGTGTTAAGATTAATTCAACCTAGCATTGTATATTAAATGCTAGGTTGTT
>CANQEA010000089.1 GCA_947594095.1 uncultured Clostridia bacterium
TCTCTTGTTGGAAATTTTTTTATTTTTATACTTTTATTTTTTTTAATGTTATTTTTTATTTTTTTATTATTTTTTTTTAGTATTGTTTTTATTATTTATTATTTTATTTTCATCATTAATTAAATTTATTTCTTTTTTATTTTTTATAATATTATTTATTTCATTTAAATTATTTTTATTTTTTATTAAAATATTTTTAATGTTTTTTGAAAATAAGTAATTAATAATTTTTTCATTTTCTTTTTCTAATATAACAATTAATTTTAATTTTTTATTTTCTTCTAATATTTTTTCAATTAATTCATATTTATTTAAATCTCCAACTAAACTTAAATTTAATATTAAATAATTAATATTTTTATTTTTTTCTAATATTTCAAAAATTCCATCTTGATATTGTATATCTACACCAATTATTTCATAAAATTTATCTTTTTTTAATTCTTCATTTATTTTTGGTTCTCCTATTGCTGTTATTATTTTCATTAAATTCACCTTTTATTTTATTAGATTTTCTTCATATTCGGAACATTCTATTTTTGTAAGTATATGTTCTTCTCCTGCAAACATTAAACATTCTCCTCTTTTTAATCCGCGTATTTCTATTTTTTCTTTTTCCGATAAAGTTGTATATTTACTTAATATTGAAATATTTTCTTCTTCTAATGAAAAAAATACTTTATTACTTGAATTATTTAAAATACTTTTTCCATATGCTCCTTCTTCTAAACTGAATAAATCAGATATATCTTGTGTAATTGCTATACTACTTCCTCCATACTTTCTTATTGTTTTAAATATTTTATAAATAAAACCTGCTACTTCTTTGTTTGCTGTTATTCCTATCATTTTCCAAATTTCATCTAAATAAATTGCTTTTTTGGTTTCTCTATTTCTTTTTATTTTATCCCAAAATAAATCTGTAAAAAGATACATACCATATTTTATATTTTCTTCACCTAATTCATATATATCTGCAATTATTAATTTATTTTCTATTTCCAAATTTGTATATTCATTAAAAAATTTTAATGAACCCTTAACAAAAGGAATTAATTTTATTTGCATTATTTTTGTTTTTTTGTCTTTTCCTAAAATATTATATAAATCTTCTAATTTAGGCATATCATAGGTAGTCTTAAAAATTTTTTTGTCTAAATCCTTATATAATGAATTGTCATCAAAAGTAATATTTTTTTCTTTATAACATTCTATTATTTTTTCTTCTAATATTGCTTTTTCTTCTTCGTTTAAATTTCCAAATATTAAATTAAAAAAACCAATCAATCTACTTATTTTTGTTGCTAAATATCCTTTTTCATCCTCAATACTTTCTTTTCTAATGTCTAAAATATTTATATATGTATTTGCTGTTGGTCCCAATTTTAGAACAACACCATCTACATTTTGTGCTAAATTTGTATATTCTCTATCTGGATCTATAACATACTGTTCTATACCCATTAGTCTATATCTTAATATTTGTAATTTAGTAAAAAAAGATTTACCGTGATCCACTTGTCCCAAAAATACACATATTAGCATTTTTATATTTTTTGGTTTCATATCTATCAATAAAAACAAGTGAATTATTATATATATTTGAACCGTAAAAATAT
The DNA here is from genome assembly GCA_947594095.1 of uncultured Clostridia bacterium. Next base: position 1,620 of record CANQEA010000089.1, read on the forward strand.
TCCTCTTTCATCAAATATTGCTGATGAAATAAAAGGATATGTTGCAGTTAGTCCTGAGGTTAATACATTTCTTTTACTTGCTTTTTTTAGATCTTTATTATTATTCATAAATGGTAAACAAGAAAAATATATTTGTTCTTGTCTAAAATTTGCTCTTCTTGTTTGCATTCCTGAACTTTGCATTATTCCTTCAATTTTATTTAATAGATATTCTTGTTCTTTCAAATCATTTGAAAATAATTCTATATAAATATATAAAAAATAAATATCTTCATTATTTATTTGAATTTCTTTTCTTATATATTTGGCATCATTATATGTAAATGCAACTAAATCGATATCTTGCCTATTTTCATTTCCATCTTTTAAATCCACAGCTGTATTTGTTATATGGTATGTTAAATCCCTAATTGCTTTATAATTATCTTGTAATTCATAAAAAATAGATATATTCATATTTAAATTAATATCTAATATTTTTTTTAATATTAAATCATTAAATTCTCTATTATAATTTACTACTAATAAACCTGAATAAAAAATATTATCTATCTCTAGAAATTTAGGATTAATATTAGAAACATATGATGGTGAAATTTTATCTTTTAAATTAAATGTTCCTTCTAATTTATTGTCTTCTTTTTTATTTATTATTTTTTCTATTTTGTTTTTTATTGCATTAAATTGTGAAAAAATATTATCACCTCCTATATTATTTAATGAATAATTAATAGTTAATAATGAATAATTATTGTTAATTTTCGTAACAAAGTTACAAAAATTTTCATAATTTATTCACTATTCATTATTTATTTTTCATTATTCACTAATGATTACATATTTAAATCTTTTCTACTATTAAAAAATGAATAAAAAATTTTTTCCACTTCACTATATTTAGATATATCTGATACAAAATTTCCACATCTAGATAAACATTCTTTTATCTTAAAATAATTTTCATTTAATTTATCAAAAATATATTTTTCATTTTCTTCATTTATTTTTTCTTTTTTATTTTCATATATTTCTTTTAAGATTATATAAAAATTTTTTGAAGATGATTTTCTTTTTTTATTAATTTCTTGAATATAATTTATATAGTTATCTTTTATTTTTTTTATTTTTTCATTTTCTTTTTTATTAATATTTTCTAAATTGGAAATATGAGAAGTTAAATCTTCTTTATTACTTTGAATTAAAATTTGAATATTAAATTTACATGTTTTCAAAAAAACTTTATAAGAATTTAAAATTGCTTCTTTTTCTAAGTTAGATTTTAGATTAAAATTAATTGGATTTATTTTTATTATTTTTATATACGAATTATTTTTTAATTTTATAATTCCATTCTCAAATATTTTTTCATACGGTAGCCAATCTTGAACTGAATTTATTTTTTTATTTTTCATTATACTCCTTTCTTAATTATATTTTATCAACACCATTTTTATATAATTCTTCACAATCAATATCTAAATTATCATTCCATATAACCGCATATCCACCAACATCTATTTTTGCAGTTTGAAAAATAGTTTCATTTTCTAGAATATTAAATTCTTCTATTTTTTTTATTACTTTTTTCATATCATAATATTTTATTTTTTTATTTTTAAATTTAATTTTTAATATCTTATTAGAAAGCACATCAACTTTTTCTATTCTATGAAACATATTTATCTCCCCCCTTAAATTAATGGATCTATTTTTCTAAATTTCTGTTTATCCCAAATATCAATTAATTCTTCTTTATGTATTTTTATCCATTCCTTAACTAAAACTAAAGCTTTTGTTGGTAAATCTCCTTCTAAAACTTCACAATTTATTATATTAATTGCAGAAGTATATTCATTATAAATAACATGTATATGTGGTGGATTATGTTCTTTTCCTAAAAAATATATTTTTATTGTCATTCCATAGAAGCTTGATATAACAGGCATATTTTCACCTCCTTTATTATAATATATATTTTTTTCTTTTTCAATGATTTTAATATTTAAGAAAAAAATTTTTAGAAAAAATTTTTTATTTGAATTAAATTGATTGAATTAAACTAATTTTATTTTATAATAATTTACAAAATTTGTCAATAAAAATCATTTTACAAAATTCGACATTTTTTGAAAGTAATCAGGTATTCAAACAAATGACTTATATATTTAAAATAAATTGAAGTCCACCGAAAAACATCTTAGGCGTATCAGAAGTGGGTTCAATTCATTATAAATATATAACTCCAACAAGCTTTGGTGGACTTTATAAGATATACTCGATAATAATAATTTTTGTTTGTACTATTACATTATATTTAAGTTATTATTTCAATGTTATGATTAACGACCACCTTTACTGTCAATATTGTTTTGTGTCTCATTTTCCATTTTATCTGTACTTAATGCATTATGTTTCTGTGATATCATATCTTGAGACTGCCAGATATCTTCTTTATTTAATCCCCAATTAGATACATCCCATGGTTTCTTTTCGTCTGTTTCTTCTTTTTTCCCGTTCATCTAATAATAGAAGCTTTTCATTAGAATACTTTTTTCGAAATGCTTCCTTTAAATTCTTACATAGTTCCCATAAATGCTCAAATCCATTCATATATGCTCCTATTATTGGTATTTTTCTCATACCTCTGTTTATTTTACTACTTATTTTTTCTCTCGAATTCATAATTTCTTGTTTATTTGCCTTTATATATTTAATTATTCCTGTATTGTCCCATTCTTCACCATCTAAACAAAATTCTTTAGCCCATTCATCTTTTTTTTGCTGACTAAGTTCAAACTCAGGCATTAATTCTAAATTTTCAGAATTTATTTCTATTTCATTTTGATTCATAAATTCTAAAATTTCATCTACACTTTCTGAATTCTGAACAAAACTAATTAATTTTCTGGATTTTTCATCTTTGCTCTTTATAATTTCTTCCATACACTTAACTTTAGCATATACCATTTTTTTCCCATTTTCTAAAGGCAATATATTAGAAATTGCATTTTGAGATAATTTTATATTTTCCAGTTTTTTTTGCAAATCCTCTAGATTATCCCACTCTAAATTATTTATTCTATATGCTAATACTTGTTCTAAATTTTTATAAATATTTATTAATGCATCCCCAAGATTTTCTGTATTAATTTCATCATCTTTATCTTTATGTAATTCTTTATGAACAATTCTTATATTAAAAGATATCTCTTGAAACTTCTCTTTTGAAAAATTTTCATCTTTTATATTTACTTTCAATGCTTCATATAGCTCTTGTTCTCCTTTAATAGCTGCTGATAGTAACTCTTTTTCTTTAATGCCAAAAGCTGCTGCAATAGCATTTATATACTTAGTAGTAAGGCCGTAACCAGAAGTTTCATTATAATATTTAAAAGCATCTTCTTTCTTTCTGTTAGAAATAAGTCTATCAGATTCCTTTTCAGTAAATATTTCAAATATGCCATCAATAGGAATCGTGGAATCTGCAGGATCCGTGAAATCTATTTTGAAAGTTCTATCTTTTCCTGTTTCATCAAAATTCATAGCATGTCCAAATTCATGACATATTACATTTAATAACTTTTCCGCAAATTGTTCATCATTTATATTTTCTTTAAATGCATTTCGATTTATACGTATACACTTTTTTTTAGGCCAAAAATCTCCACCCAATTGTTCACGTAAATTATCCCAATATATCTCTTTTACATTATTTATAAAACTTTCTACATCTCTATGAAAATATTTATCATCTAATTGATATTCATACCTTCTTCTTAATATTATATCAATGACAATTGGCTTAAAAACAGAATTTATTTTTGTTTTATTAATTTGACTCGCTACATAATTATATGCTTCTTGATTAAAATACTCTTTTCTCATAACTTTTTTCCTCGTATAATATATTTACAATCAATTTTATTATTTTAAAATTACATTAAATTAATGATTGTAAAAGAAAATTTAA
>CANQEA010000090.1 GCA_947594095.1 uncultured Clostridia bacterium
AAAAAAGCACAAAAAATATCAAAAAGTAGTTGCTTTTTTTTATTTTTTGTGTTATATTATATAAGTGACTAAATTAATTTTTATTTATCGAGGTGTAGCGCAGTTGGTAGCGCGCGTGGTTTGGGACCATGAGGTCGCAGGTTCGATCCCTGTCACCTCGACCAAAAAGACTGGATTTGAATTAAACCAGTCTTTTTTTATTAAAATTGTATGTTAATAAAATTACTTATAAATTATGAATTGTCATAAATATTTTAAAGAAGAGAGATAATGTTATGAAGCGATATACCCAAAATGAAATAAATGAACTAGCAAATATACTAAAAAAAGATGGCGTAATTAGTGTCCCTACTGATACAGTATATGGATTATGTGCACGTGTAAATTCAATAAAAGCATATAACAATTTAGTAGTTGCTAAAAGTCGACCTATCAATAAGCCCTTTCCTATTATGTGTGCAGATGAAGAGCAAATAAAAAGTATTGCAATAGTAGATGAAAAAGTAGAAAAAATAATTAGAAAACTTATGCCTGGTCCAATTACGCTAATTTTAAAGAAGAAATTAGATTTACCTAAATATGTGAATAATGGAAGCTCAACAATTGCGGTAAGAATGGCGTCTTCAAAAATCCTTGAAAATTTAATACGAAAAACTGGTAGTCCTATTTTTATGACAAGTGCAAATCAAAGTGGTAAAAATGTTTGTACAAATTTAGATGAAATAGAAAAAGCATGTCCTACTTTAGATGGAATGTTGGAGGATAATGTACCATTTGGCAAAGCAAGTACAATAGTAGATTGTGTATCAGAACCTATAAAAGTTTTAAGAAAAGGTCCAATTTCCTTAGAGCAAATTATAGAAATACTAGAAAATTAATTTTTAGTGTTTCTATAATTTTTTATTTTATTTGTATAAGTATATTTTCTACTTTTTGGTAAATACTATATATAAATAATTTAAACTCGGAGGTTATTATGGAAAATCAAAATTTAAATATCTTAGATGAAGTAAATAAAGGCGCTACTATGGGAATGGATGCAATATCTTATGTTTCTGAGAAAGCAAAAGATAATGATTTTAAACAAGTTCTTGCTACTGAATACAATAAATATAAAGATATATCATCAAGAGTAAATGATATATACGGTAATTATAGTAGTAAAGAGCCTCATGAAACAAATGGCATGACAAAAATGATGACATGGTCTGCTCTTCAAATGAAGACTATGACAGATGAAACTACATCTAAATTATCTGAAATATTAATGCAAGGAACTAATATGGGAATTATTGAAGGAAGGCGTTTATTAAATCAACACCAAGATGCTCCAGAAGATATAAAGTCAATATTAAATGATTTTGTTGTTATGCAAGAAGATAGTGTAGAAACTTTAAAAAAATATTTATAAATAGATATTAAAAGATGATTTTCTCAAAAATATTAGGAAATCATCTTTTATACTTCTTTTTTATTATGATATACTCTGTTTAAATATTCGTCTGGGTATGCGTAATCTAAAAATTCATCTAGTTTATTTTTAGGTGGAATTCCATTGTATCTTTCGTTTTGTCTAGAACCTGCCATACAAGAAATCACAATATCAAATGTCATAAATATAATAAAAAATATACTAAATATTCTAACACCTTTTTTATAAATAAATTTTTCTGCTTTTTTTAGTAAAGGATATACTACCTTTAAGAATGCAACTGCAATTAATCCCCAATAAAAACAGTATATTAAGCTTGTTCTTCCATTAAAATTCATAAATAAATCACTATAGTCCCAAGAAATTGTTCCAAAAAATATTTCTTGAAAGAAAGAACATAAATATTCTAGGATTCCTCCCATAGCCATTCCGCTAAAAAAAAGCTTTTTTGGTTCTTGTATTTTGTTTACTAATAAGTAATATGCGACCGCTCCTATACCATATATTTGTATGAAGGGTCCATAAACAAGTCCTTGTCTTATTTCTAGTGTTCTAGTGTATACTAAAGCATATATCATTTCAGCAAAAAATCCAAATATACTTCCTATGATAAAAATCCAAAATATTTTTAATATCCAATTAGTTATTTTTCTATCTTTGACATTTTTTTTCATATTTTTCCCCATCTTATCTTTGGGATTATTATACATCAATTATTTTAAAAATGGAAGTATTTTTTCTAATTTAACGTATGGCTGTTTTTTCTTCCTGATATCTTGTTTCGAATTTTTCGAATTCTTCAAACATTGACATTAACTCTTCCATTTCTTCTTTTATATCTTCTTCTCTACATATATAATGTGAATCAATAATCACAAATTCCCCTGCAGGTAATATTTCTTTCTTTTCTTCTCTTCTTTCAATTCCAACTGAACCTTCATCAACTTCATTAAAATTTTCCATGTGTACTACGTTCGGTTTTTTTAATTTACCTAAATTCTTGATACCTGCATCTACCCATACAATTCCATCATTTCTTAATTCTTTATACACCTCATATACATCATCTTCTGTAATTTCTATTTCATTTAAATTAAGTACTCTTTGTGTGATTTCTATATAAAATAGATTTTTTGTCCTATCTATATTAGATATCGGTCTTCTAAGTATTTGTTGTAAAATTCTTCTATGATAAGGAATTTCATCTATTCTCTTTTTTTCTCTATTTCCATGTGGATATCCTGAATTTTCTTCTTCTATACTTCCAATTTTAATTACCTTTTCTCCAATTTGATATGAAGTTGCATGATGTCCGTTTCCTATTTTCCTTATACTTAATATACTCATATTTTCTTTTTCACTTATCTCTTCTAAAACAACTGAAAGAAAATCATATATTTTTTCTTCTTCTAATCCATCTTTTGACCATCCTGTCATTTGTGTTATTATTCTAGGTATTAATTGTTCTTTATATTTTTCTAATTCATTTTTTGTATCTTCTTTTTTATTCATTTGCTCTAAAAAATCTATAATACAAGAATTTGGACAACGATTTATAAGTTCTTCTGTTTCCTCACACAATTCTTTTGAATCCACTACTTCTTGTAATTCATGTACTAATTTAGGAATAGTAAAATCACCTGCTTTCTGTATAATATATGATAAGTGATCATTTACAACATCGCAAATATCAGGGACTTTTTCAAATGCAAGTATTAACCTATCCATCTCTATACTATTACATTTTTCTATTAGCTCTCTACAATGTTTTTTTATTATTTTGTCTGCTTCTGGTAGTTTTTCTAAAATAAATACTAAATATGGAATAGCAAATCCATCAATACTATTGATTATTGACGAGATGTTATCTGCTATTTTTTTGCTTATTTTTAACTCTACTGCTCTTTCTAATATTAATGTTCTATCACCTGTACTTAATTTTCTATTATTGGAAAATATATATTCAAAATTATCTTCAATAAATTCTCTTTCACTAGATATCTTCGATATAATGCTTAATACCCTTCCGACATTAGGAGCCATGTTGTCAATTATCTTTTTAGAATTATCTTTTAATAATTTTTTTATTTTTTCCTGCTTTTCTGGGTATTTTTCATATATTTGCAAAATTACTTCCAATGCTGAAACAACATCTATTTGTGAATAACAATTTTCAAATTTTGTTTCTATTTTTTTTAATTCATCCATATATTTTATCTCTCTTTTTTTCTTTATAATATTCTCTTTATTTTTAATATCATTGTTAATATTTAAGTATATCAAAGGATTCTAGAACAGAATCCTTCGATATACTATATTCTTAGAATAGCGATATTGTCGATATTCCAATTGTTAAAGCAGATGTCACAACTATTACAAATAGAATTAATGCATCAATCAAACCCAGATACATTTTAATTCTCTGCTTTTTCTCAACATCTTTCCAAAAATCTGCGATATACATTATGAATAATAATATTATTATTCCTGCCACAGATATAATGGACAATAACCTCAATATAAACATTGATGACATATTAGTAGCTAATGCTAACACATATGCAATATATGCAATAATTGAGATCATTGCTGCAAAAAACATTGTTAGTAACATCTGTTTCCGTGACTCAAATAGCCACCTAAAGTTTCCCTCATACGTATCTTCTAAATACGATAATAGGAAAAACCATAAAGGCATGGCTATTATAGCCACTACTCCAACTATGAAGTATGTGCTCATTTTTCATTCTCTCCTTTCTCTTTTGGTCATGAGCTTCTATTTGGTTACATTTAGCATTATATCATATGATTTTACATAATTCAATATTTTTGCGTTTTTTGTTACAAATTATTATATAATTCCTTGTAAAGTTTCTATTAAATAGTCTATATCTTCTTTTGTATTTTCTTCGTCAAATGTAGTTCTAAGTGAATTATAAGCAAGTGTATGGTCTAATCCAATTGCCATCAGTACATGAGATGGTTTATTGGATCCAGTCGAACATGCACTTCCACTAGACGCACATATTCCTTTTTCATCAAGCCTTAATAATAGTTCTTCTCCTCTAATATTTGGAAAAGAAAAATTTGCATTACCTGGTAACCTTCTATTCTTCGAACCATTTAGTTTAGCGCCTTTTATTTTACTTTCTACCTGGTTTATATAATAATCTCTTAAGCTCTTTAACTTTTCAATATGGCTAGACATATTTTTACTTGCTATCTCACATGCTTTTCCAAGGCCTACTATTCCTGCAACATTTTCCGTCCCTGCTCTTTTATCTTTTTCTTGGTGTCCACCTTGTATTAATTTTTCAAATTCAATTCCAGATTTAACATACAATGCCCCTATTCCTTTTGGTGCATGAATTTTATGTCCTGATAAAGATAACATATCGATCTCCATTTTTTGCACATCTATAGGTGTATTTCCACATGCTTGAACTGCGTCTGTGTGAAATATAATATTATTATCTTTTGCAATTTTAGCAATTTCTTCAATAGGCTGAATTGTTCCAATTTCATTGTTTGCAAACATTATGCTTATTAATATTGTATCATTTCTAATTAAGCTTAGTAATTCGTTTATATCAATAATACCATCTTTGTCAACCCCTACATAACTAATTCTATAACCTTGTTTTTCTAATTCTTCACATGTATTTAATACTGCTGGATGCTCTATTTTAGATGTTATTATATGTTTTCCTTTATTTTTGTATTTATAGGCAATTCCTTTTATTGCTGTATTGTCACTTTCAGACCCGCCAGATGTAAAGTATATTTCTTGTGGCTTACAATTAATAAGCTCTGCAACTCTTTTTCTTGCTTCTCCAATAGCTCTTTTTGATTCTCTTCCTAATGAATAAATAGAAGATGGATTTCCATATTCGTTAACCAAAAATGGAAGCATTTCTTCTAAGACTTCTTTATTAATTTTAGTTGTTGCAGCATTATCAAAATATCTTATATTCACAATAACTTTCATCCCTTTCTATACATCATTAATTATCACTATTGTATATTATATTCATTTACATGAGCATATGTCTTTAATTTTATCTAAATTTTGAATTACTGCTTGATATCCATATTTATAACAACTATCTATTTTTTC
>CANQEA010000091.1 GCA_947594095.1 uncultured Clostridia bacterium
CTAATAAGCCAAAACAATATTTAAACTTGTATTCAAATAATATTATGATAAATGAAACTATAAAAAGAATAGAAAATTTATTTGAATATGATGATATTTTTGTAATAACAAGTATAGAACAAAAAGAACTAGCAGAAAGATATATAGATAATAGAATACCAAGAGAAAACATTATTTTTGAGCCAATGTCAAAAAATACAGCAATGTGTATTTTTTATGCATCAATTAGAATATTAGAACAAAAAGGAGATGGAACAATAACAATTTTATCTTCTGATCATTATATAGAGGAGTCAAAAAAATTATTAAATAATATTAAAGAGAGTATAGAAATAGCTCGTAAAGACGAGAATTTAGTAACAATTGGAATAAAACCAACATATCCTGCAACTGGTTTTGGATATATAAAATATAATTATAATGATGATTTAAAATGTAATATTGTAAAAGAGTTTAAAGAAAAGCCTGTATATGAAAAAGCAAGGGAGTATATTGAAAGTGGAAAATATTATTGGAATAGCGGAATTTTTATATGGAAAATTTCTAGTATATTAAATAATTATAGAAAATTTTTACCAGAAATATATAGGTATAAGGAGCAAATGGCAAATAGCATAGGAAATAAAAAAAATGTATTAAAAAACATTTATGAAAATGTCGAAGCAATTTCTATAGACAAAGGAATACTTGAAAAGTCTAATAATATAAAAATGGTAAAGGGAGAATTCGAGTGGTTAGACATAGGGAGCATTAATGACTTCTTTAAAATTCAAGAAAAAGATTTAAACAAAAATGTGAGAAAAGGCAATTTAATTGCTGAAGATATAGAAAATTGTAGCATATATAATGATGATAGTAATACGGTAATTGCAATAGTTGGAATCAAAGGTTTAAATATAATAAATAGCAATAATGTTATACTTATTGCAAATAAAGATAAAATGGAAGAACTACCTATTTTAATTGAGAAAATAAAATGTGATAAAAAGCTAAAAAAATATTTATAAGGAGAGAACTATGAAGTCTGGTAATTTTAATGATGTAGTTCAAGAATGTAGTAGCAAAAAGTATATAGAAAATTTAAAGCAAAATGAATTAATTATATATTCGCCAACATCAATTGAAAAGAGTAATATAAGAAATAATCAATGCTTAATGGTTAATTGGCATAATCTAACTAAAAATATTAATAAAATAGAGGAGTTTATAAGAGAAAATAATACAATATCTTTAGTAGTGAGCTATGGAGGGGGAAGCACGATTGACATTGGAAAATATATAGCAAATAAACTTGATGCTGATTTTACTTGTATTCCAACAATGCTTTCAACAAATTCCTATGCAACAGATAAAGTTGCATTAATAAAAGAGGGGAAAAAGACAACTTTAGAAGCTAAAATTCCAGACAAGATAATAATAGATAATGAATTATTAAGTTTATCGAAAGATGAAAATATATATGGTTTGGCTGATGTTTTTTCTATATATACCGCCTTATATGATTGGAAGATAGCTGAAAAAGATATATTAGAAAAAATAGATGATGATATATATAGTATGGCTGAAAAATTGCTTAAAGAAGTTCTAGAATTTGTAAATAATAATGAATTAAAGGATATATCAAAAAATAATATAAGATTATTTCAACTTGTTGGAACAGCAGGATATATAACTAATTTATATGGAACAGGAAGGCCAGAAAGCGGTTCAGAGCATATATTTGCAAAGGAAGTTGAAAGGAGAATAAATATCCCACACGGAATGGCTGTTTCTATTGGAATATTAGTTATGGGCTTAATGCAAGGTAGAGATGTCATTGATATACTAAAAGCTATAAAAAAATTAAATATTTTTGGAAAAGTTAATAAATATGGCTTAAATAAAGATATAATAGAAAAAAGTCTTATAGAGTTAAAACCAAGAGCAGATCGATATAGTATAGTGAACAGATATGAGAATAAAATAGATGAAAAATATAAGATTTTAAAAGAGTTATATAATATAATAGATGGAGAAATACAATTATGTTAGTAATAAATGATTTTTTTGTAAGATATAAAGAAGCCGTATCAAATCAAATGGAATTAATTTCAAAAGCAAATAAGGCTAGGATTATTTCAGCAACAAGATTTATGGGGCAAAAAGCAATGCAACAAGAAGATATAAAAGATAATATTTATGTTTATTCGCCTATAAATTATATTTTTCAAGTAATAAAAGAAACATATAAAGCTAAAAATGAAAAAATTCACGTTTTTGAAGAAGAACCTTGTGTATGGAAAAGAATCTTATTTAACAAAACAAGAAACCCATTGTATATATCAATGTATAGAAGACCAACAGAAAATTATGCAAAACACTTAAAAAAATATAAAAATTTGAAAAAGGTTTTTGTTGAATTGCCACAACACAAAAAGTTATTAATAGAATATGGAATAGAAAAAGAAAAAATTGAGGTAACTCCAACACCATCTAAAATTGAAAGAAAAAAGAGTCAAAAAAAATATGATTCTAATAATGTAAATATATTATTTGCAAGCTGGAACAATAAAGAGAAAAATGCTATTAGAGAAAGAGGACTAGAATATTTATTAGAACTATTAAAAGAAAATCCTAATTATACATTAACGATTCCATTAAGAGATAATGACATTGAAACATTTAATATGATGGCAAAAAAAATAGGAGTATCTGATAGAGTGAAATTACTCGAAATACATAATAATACAGAAATTTTAACTCAATTATTTGATGATACAGATTTTGTTGCATTTGTACCACAAAAAAGAATTGTAAAAGATGCACCTAATTCACTAATAGACGGAATTGTTAGAGGAAAACCAATTATAATATCAGATGTTATAGATTTTTCGCAGGAAGTAAAAAAATATGGAATTGGAATAGTTATACCATGTGGAGAAAAAGCAAGAAGATTGACAGTTGATGAAAATACATATACTGAATTAAGTAATAGAGCTTATGAATATTCTTCCAGAAATTCCGATGAAAATTATTTGAAAGTAATTCAGAGTTCTTATGATATAAATAAAAAAAGAAAGACATTGACTGATAGAATTAAAGTAGAACCGATACAACATAATGAAAAATTACTACAAAAAGAAAGAAGAGGAGTTGAAAAAGATGAAGATAGCAATAGTAAATACTTGGGCGATTTCTAAAAAAGCTGTTGGAGGGACAGAAAGATTTGTAATGGATTTGGCAAAAGCTTTTGTAGATAATGGAAATGAAGTTGATGTATATATGTTTTCAGGAAATACACATAAAGAAGAAGGGGTAAATTATATAAATATAAATTTATTTAATATGGTAGGAGAAGCAGATGAATATATAGTGCAAGAATCTTTTGGAAATTTTGAAACAGATAAATCATATTCAAGTTTAGCAAAAAAATTAGAAAGTAAAATTGATATGAAAAAATATGATTTTATACAATTAAATTCGTTATTATTTTTAGAAGCTTGGAAAGATAAAAAAAGAATATTCACAATACATACAAATCCATTTGAATATATTCTTGCTTGGGGAGAAAGCTCATTTGAAAAAGTAATTGATATGATGAAAAAATATAAAAATGATGATAATACGAAGTTTGTAGCACCATCAAAATTTTATGCAAATGAATATAAAAAATTAACTGAATGTGAAATTGGTTTTATTCCACACGCAATAGATAAATCAAGATTAAAAACAGACAAATCTGGCGATGAAATTTGTGAACAATATAATATAGATAAGAGAAAAATAAAAATAATAATTCCACAAAGATTAGAAACAAATCAAAAACAACCACAGCTAGTACTTGATGCTTGTTGCTTAATGAAAGATGATGAAAAATCAAGAATTGAAGTCATTTATACAGGGTTGGATAAACAATACGAGAAGTTTGTAGATACATTAAAAAAACAAGCGAGTGAAAATAACATAAGTATAAAAATTATAAGATTTGATCATATGTCCGAAGTATATAAAATTGCAGACATATGTGTATTACCAAGTAAGTCAGAGAGCTTTGGATATTCTGCATTAGAAGCATTATCATTAGGAATATATACCATATTAAATGATATACCAACATTCAATGAATTGACAGTTGGAAATGATTATAATTATATATTTAAGAATAATAAAAATGAATTAAAAAGCCACTTATTAGAAAGCATAAAAAACAAAGTGTATATAGAAAGAAAAATACCATCTGAAAAATGGCAAAAGCAATATGATATAAATGTGTTTGAAAACTCTTATATTAGTATGATAAAATAATAAAAATTTTATAAGGAGATTAGGTATGGAATTAAGAGATTTATATGATGAAAACAAGGAATTAACAGGAGAAACAATTTATAAAGGACAAGATGTACCAAAAGGGCGTTATTATATAACGGTAGTAGTTTTTATACAAAACAGTAAAAACGAGTTTTTACTTCAAAAAAGGGTAAAAAAGAAAGACGGTAAATGGGCTACAACAGGAGGACACCCAGTATCAGGAAAAAATAGTAAACAGGGTATCATAACAGAAATTAAAGAAGAATTAGGCATTGATGTAGTAGAAAAAAATATTAAATTATTTAAAACAATAAAAACTGAAGATGATTTTGTTGATATTTATTATTTGAAGGAAGATATAGATATTAAAAAAATAAAAATTCAGAAAGAAGAAGTAGAAGATGTAAAATGGGCAACTATAGATGAGATAAATGAATTAATAAAAAATGCAGCTTTTTCTGAAAGTCATACAGAATTTTTTGAGTTATGTTTAGAATATTTAAAATTGAAATAGGAGATAAGAATGTTAGATAAAGCAATTATATTTGATTTAGATGGAACATTATGGGATACATCAAGAGAAATTGAACAAGTCTGGAAAAATGTAGCAAAAAATTATAATATCAAAATTAATAAAAAGAAAATTAAACAAATAATGGGGTTTACAAAAGATGAAATAATTAAATACTTATTTAAAGGAAATGAAAAAGAAGGAAATGAATTTATTACAAAGTGTCAAAACCAAGAAAACGAATACTTACGAGAAAACGGTGGACATATTTATAAAAATACGATAAATACAATTAAAGACTTATCCAATAAGTATGATTTATACATAGTAAGTAATTGTCAATCAGGATATATTGAAGCATTTTTATATCATTATTCTATAGAGAAATATTTTAAAGATTATGAATGTTCTGGGAATACAGGGTTAAGCAAATGTGAAAATATTAAAAGTGTAGTAGAAAGAAATAATATTATAAAAGCTATATATGTTGGAGATACAATAAAGGATTATGAATCTGCAAATAAAAATAAATTGCGATTTATTTGGACTGAATACGGTTTTGGAAAATGTAATAAGTATGATAAAAAAATTAAGGATATAAGTGAATTGATAAATATGGAGATATAATATTAAGGAAAATCATCCCTACAAATTACAATTATATA
>CANQEA010000092.1 GCA_947594095.1 uncultured Clostridia bacterium
AAAATATCGATGGTAATAATTATTTTTTTGGTATCACAACTCATAAGTTGCTACATGGATGGCAAAACTGGAATGGTTTATTTTATTTAGATAGCCAAGGTAAAACAAATGAAGGATTACAAGAAATAGATAACGAAAAATATTTTGTAGAAGATAGATATATGGCTAATGGATGGAAAGAAATAGATGGCAAAAGGTATTTTTTTGGAATGAGCACATATAAATTGCTACATGGATGGCAAGGTTTGAATGGCCAAATTTGGTATCAAAATAATGATGGTATTGCTGAGACGGGGCGTCAAACCATTTCGGATAGAGATTATCTATTTGATGAAAATGGTATTTTACAAGGTTTTAGAGAAATAGATGGCAAAACTTATTATTATGATCCTGATTCTTCAGAACCAGTAAAAGGAATACAACGTATTGCGGGTAAATATTATAAGTTTAATAGTATAACTGGTGCTTTTGAAAATTATGTTAATCAAAAAGTTGTAATAGATGTTTCCTTTGCTAATAATAATATTGATTGGGACAAAGCATGGAATACAGGAAAATTCGATGCAGTTATTATGAGACTTGGTTTTGGAAGTAGATCTATAGATGCTCAGTTTTATAATAATTTGGCTGCTTTAAAAAGATTAGGAATACCTTATTCAGTATATTTATTTAGTTATGCCGAAAATTATAATGAAGCAGTTAGTGAAGCAAATTTTGTTATAAATACTATGAGAAAAAATGGAGTATATCCATCTTTAGATGTATATTTAGATTTAGAATATTGGTATAATTCTTCTACAGGACACACTTCTAATAATATTTCTAAAGAATCATATGAGGTTATTGTAAAAACATTTGTTAGTTTATTAAATCAAAGTGGTTACAAAGCTGGGGTTTATGCTAGTAAAAATTATGCATTAGAAAGATTTAATGCTAATACCAGACCATATGTTACTTGGATTGCACAATATAATTCAACTTGTACTTATCCAGAACCTTATTATGGATGGCAATATACAAATGACGGTTGGATAGATGGTATTGGTAGAGTTGATATGAGTTATTTTTATTATTAATATAAAAAAGGCAATCATATTTTTATGGAGGTAAATAAGTGACAAACAATATTACAAGAAAAAATAATTTTGATAATTTAAAAGGTGTATTAATATTTTTAGTTGTTTTAGGTCATTTACTATATTCTTTTACTCAAGTTAATACTTTAAAAGCAACTCAAATAGTGTATTTTATCTTTACATTTCATATGCCATTATTTATGATAGTTTCTGGTTATTTTTCTAAAAAAAAGACAAATAAAACTAAATTGTTAAAATTAATAATTATGTTTTTATTGTTAAATTTATCTTATACAATTTATGATTTTGTAATTACACACAATTTTTCATTATTAGTATTAAAGCATTCAAGTTGGTATTTATTACTATTAATAATTTATAAATTTTTATATGATTTAAAATTAAGAGAAATTGTGGATAAACATAAAAAAATGACATTAATATTATCATTAATATCTGCTATAACAATAGGATTTTTTAAGTGCGGTTTATTTATATCAAGATTTTTTGAATATACATTATTTTTTAATTTAGGTTATCTTTTAAATTATTATAAATCTTTAAAAAATAAAAAAATTAGTTATTTATTATTTATATTTTCTATAATATTATTAGCATTTTTAGTGAAAAAAGTACCAGCAGATATGATGTTTTATTTAGGAGATAGTTATTCTAATTACAGTTTAGCAATATATAGATTTATAATGTATTTAACAGATATATTATTATATTTATCTATTATAAATATAATGCCAAATATTAAAATACCTTTTATCAGTCATTGGGGTAAAAATTCATTATATATTTATATATTACATAGAATTCCAACTTTAATTATAACGAATTATTTTATTAATAAGCCCCATTTTATAAAATTAATGTTTATATTAGCATTCATTTTATGTATAGTTTTATCTTACAAATATATTGTCAAAGTAATAGAATTTATAATTAACTTTATGGTTAATAGTTTGAAAAAGATGCCGTTTATTACAAGTATAGTATTGATAATATTATTTGTTTCTTTACTATTAATAGATTTGCAAACTAATCATAAAATTAATATATTATCTAAAAAAATTAGTGTAAAAAAACAAGAAAAAATTAATAATTCTATATCAATCGGTTTTTTAGGTGATTTATTATTATTAGAAGATCAAGTAAAAGATTCTTATGAAAATGGGAAATATAATTTTGATTATATGTTTGATTATACAAAAAGTTATATTCAAGATACAGATTATACAATTGGGGTATTTGAAGGACCGAGTGATGATAATCAAGAATATTCAGTAGGAAATTTTGTTGATGGTAAAGAGATGCACTTAAATTATCCTTCAGAATTTATTAAAAGTATAAAGAATGCGGGAATAGATTTAGTTACTACATCAAATAATCATATTTATGATAGAGGTTATGAAGGGGCAATACAAACTATAAATAATTTAAATAAGTTTAATTTAGATTATGTTGGTACATACACTAAAGATAATATGAGTGGTAAATATAAAATAATTAATATTAAAGGAATAAAAGTTGGAATAGTTGCCTATACATTTTTTACAAATTATGAACAAGGTGAAGGAAATGATGATGTTGTAGATAGATTATATAATATAGACAATCCAAATTTTCAAAGTAATAAAGAAGCAGTTACTAATGATATTAAAAATTTAAAAAGCAAAGATGTCGACTTAATAATAGTTTTACCACATTATGGGACACAATTTAAATTAGATTTTGATGATTTTCAAAAAACTTGGAATGATATTTTCTTAGAAGCTGGAGCTGATATTATATTTGGCGACCATAGTCATGCTGTTGGGCCAATTAAATATTCTAATAATTCTTTAGTTTTGGGATCACCAGGTAATTATGTTAATTCATATATTGGAAGAGATGGAGATCTTTCTATGTATGTAAAAGTTTATATTGATAAAAAAACTAAAAAGATAATAACGACTTCTGCTATTCCTATGTTAGCTATGAAAAAAGATAAAAGTTATTTTCCTGTACCATTATATGATATTGATGAAATTGGCATAAGTGGCGATGTTACAACTAATGTTTTAAAATTATTTGGTAAAACAGTTATACATGATGAAAATATTAAATTAAGTAAGGAATATTATATAAATAAATACAGTTATAATTATCCGAATAGATACATTTTAAAATTAACTAAAAAAGATAAACGATCTACAATTTATCAAGAAATTAGTAAAAACAATAAAATTTGTTTTATTGGAGATAGTATTACTGAAGGTTTAGAAAATGATTTTCATCCATGGTATGAACCTTTGATGAGACAATTTAAAAATAAAAAAATAATAAATATTTCTAAAGGTGGCTATACAACAAATGATATTTTAAATAATTATTCAGACAAAATAAAAAAATCTAATTGTGAATTATCAATTATAAATATTGGAACAAATGACATTAGATATGGTGCACTTGATGTAGGAATATATAAAGAAAATATAGAAAAAATTTTAAAATTATTAGATGAAAATAGCACTAAAATATTATTAACTCCATGGTTAACTTATGCTGGTGATAAATTTATTGGCGATAATGTTGAATATAAAAAATCTTTGTATAATGTATACTCAAATACTTTAAGGGAATTAGCAAAGAATAATGATTCAATATATTTTATAAATCCTAATGATTATATAAAAGAAGCAATTGAATATAATGGGCAAAAGACATATATTATTGACGGAGTTCATCCTAATAATAATGCTGGAATTAAATTATATTCATTTGCAACTATGAGAAGTTAGAAAAATATGATAAAATATATTTAAATTAATAATCTAGGAGAGTTTAAAATATGAAAAAAATATGGGAATTATATAAAAAATATGAAGAAATTATTAATTATTTAATTGTTGGTGGATTAACTACTGTTGTTTCTCTTATTGTATACTATGGTTGTGTATTAATATTTTTAGATCCTAAAAATGCTTTTGAATTACAGATTGCTAATGTAATATCTTGGATTATTTCTGTTGCTTTTGCTTATGTTACAAATAGAATATTTGTATTTAAAAGTAAAAATAAAAATTATTTTAAAGAAATAGCTTCATTTGTTGGAGCAAGAATTGCAACGCTTTTTATGGATATGCTTACGATGTTTTTATTAGTAACTGTGTTAAATGGCAATGATAAAATAGCCAAAATTATTTCTCAAATTATTGTAATTGTAGCTAATTATGTATTTAGTAAATTATTTGTTTTTAAAAAGTCAAAAAAATAATAAAATTTAAATTTTCTTGACTTTTTTTTAATAAATGTATAATATATGCAATAAAAAGGGGGATTTATTATGAATGCTATTCATACTACAAACTATAGAATTTATAAACCACAAATAAAAAAAGATTTTACAATAGCTATTATTAGTGATTTGCATTTTAGTTATAAAATAAGTGAAAAAAAGCTTAAGCT
Organism: uncultured Clostridia bacterium; assembly: GCA_947594095.1. The sequence continues at coordinate 4,533 of CANQEA010000092.1, forward strand.
AATAAAAGATTTTTTACAATCAAAAAGCCCACAATATATTTTAATAGCTGGCGATTTAATTGATAGTATTAATATGCTTAAAGATAAAGACGAAAAAAATCGTTTGCTACATTGGTTAGAAGATTTAGGAAAAATTTGTAATACTTTTATTTCACTTGGTAGTCATGATTACTTTTTAAAAAATACTTCTAAACATTGGGAATATTATTTTGATATAGAGTTTTTTAATGAAATTAATAATTTAGAAGGAGTTAAGTTATTAAATAATCAGAATTTTAGTGATGATACAATTAATGTTGTCGGTATAACTCAGTCATATGAATATTATCAACCCAAAAATGGAAAAGAAGAAGATAAGAAAAAATTTTTAGAAGATTTACATGATTTAAAAATTTTATTACATAATTTACCTAAAGAAAAATTAAATTTAGCTATGATTCATTCACCAATGTATTTAAGTGATGAAGATGTAAAACAAGAATTAAAAGAATTTGATTATTTTATTAGTGGGCATATGCACAATGGTTGTGTTCCACCACTATTATATGAGTTGTGGAAATCAACTAGAGGTTTTATATCACCTAATAAATGTTTGTTCCCTAAAAATGAAAGAAATACTTTAAAATACAATGATGATAAATTACTTGTAAACGGACCTTTAGTTACATTTCAAGAGTGTTCTGGACTTTTTGAAAAATTTAATTTTTTGTTTCCAATATATATGAGTTTTATGGAATTTACAAATAATTCAAGATATGACACTAAAAAAATTTATATTAAAAAGAAATATGAAAAAAATTATCTATGAAAAAGATTTTTATTTATTTAATTTTAAAAAATATTAACATGATTTTTGTCAAGACATAGTGAATAAAAATTACAAAACAAGATAATCGTCTATGTGGCGATTTTTTTTAATTTTG
>CANQEA010000093.1 GCA_947594095.1 uncultured Clostridia bacterium
AAATTTTTATCTTCTTCATCAAATACTGGTGCTGTCATACTAATTTTGCCATACATATTGCTTATTTTTCCATAAAAATTGTATTTTTTTCCTACAACAAATTTATTTTTTAGATAGCTTTGGTTAAACCATATCATAGTAGCTTGTGCTGTATCGTCTCTTACTTGAAGCTTGTACATGGTTTTTCCTTTCATTCTAATTTCATTTACTCTACCTATTGCATATGCTTCAATTAGAACTTCTTCTCCATCTATACATTCTACTATTTTTTTAGGCTTGCTCCTATCTTCATAAGCTCTAGGATAATATGAAATTAAATCTTTAAGAGTATAAATTTCAAGTTTGTTAAGTAATTTCGCTCTATTTGGCCCTACTCCTTTAATATATTTTACATCTTTATTTAAATCTACCATTTTTTCTCCTAATTATTTTTCAACCCTTTATTTTTAATAATTTGAAATCTAATGCGTCTGCACTAACTAGCTTAAAACTAATTCCAAAATATTCTCCCTCAACTGCATCTTCAATTGCGTTTCCATGTAAATGTCCATAATAACATTTCTTTATATTGTATTTATTTAATATTCTAATCCAATCATTTTTTTCATTTTTCAAAACATCATTTTGTGTTATTGGTGGATAATGCATAAAAGCAATAATCTCTTTGTCATTTCCGAAATTTTTAATTCCGTATTCTATTGATCTTTCCAGTCTCATCTGTTCTCTTGCATATATTTTAGGGTTATCCTTTCCTTCTTCATCAGACCAACCTCTTGTACCTACTAAAATTGTATTTTCATATTCATAAGCATTATTATATAAAAAATCTATAGTTTCAAAATTGTTTTCTTTTAAAAATTTTCTCATATTTGCAATAGTTGTCCAATAATAATCATGATTTCCTTTTAATAATATTTTCTTACCTGGTAAATCATTTAAATATTTAAAATCTTCATAAGTGTCTTTTAAATACATAGACCACGAAAAGTCTCCAGGCATAACTACTATATCAGATGTTTTTACCTTTGTTTCCCAATCTTTTTTTATTTTATTGCTATGATCTTCCCAATTATCTCCAAATATATCCATAGGCTTGTTTTCATGGAAAGATAAATGTAAGTCTGCTATTACATATATTGACATGTTTGATTATATTCCTTTCAACTTTTTTATTTTTACAATTTTAAGTTTGGAATTGCATTTAACTCGAGTGTACTTATTTTCCCTGATATATACTCATAATATCCAGCTGATGCTATCATTGCTGCATTATCTGTACATAATTTTAAATCTGGCATATATATTTTTAGTCCTTCTTTTTCTAATCTTAAAAATTCTTTTCTAATATAACTATTTGCTGAAACTCCTCCTGCAAGTACAATCGTTTTTTCATTAGTTTTCTCTACTGCTTTTTTTATATTTTCTATTAATACTTCTGTTACCGCTTTTTGAAAACTACAACATAAATCCGCTTTGTTTATTTCTTTTGTGTTATGATTTAAATTAATAACTGCTGTTTTTATTCCACTAAAACTAAAATCCAAATTGTCAAAATGTGTTTTTGGCAAGTCAAATTTTGCTTGTCCTTGTTTTGCTAAGTTATCTACTTTAGGTCCACCTGGATATCCGAAGACCTACAACTCTTGCAACTTTATCAAAAGCCTCTCCAATTGCATCATCACGTGTTTTTCCAAGTACCTCAAAATCAGTATATGATTTTACATGTACAATTTGAGTGTTTCCTCCTGACATCATCATACATAAAAAAGGTGGTTCTAATTCTTTATATGTAATATAATTTGCTGCAATATGACCTTGAATATGATTTACTCCGACAAATGGTTTATTAGTTGCAAAACTTAAAGCTTTAGCATATGAAAGTCCCACAAGAAGTGCTCCAACTAATCCTGGTCCATATGTTGGAGTTATACAATCAATTTCATCAAATGTAACATTTGCTTCTTCTAATGCTTTTTTTGTAACTCTTGAAATAGCTTCTATATGATTTCTAGAAGCTATTTCTGGCACAACTCCTCCATATTTTTCATGGATAGGAATTTGTGTATCTATTATATTTGATAAAATTTCTCTTCCATTTTTTACGACTGCACAAGATGTTTCATCACAACTTGTCTCAATTCCAAATGTTAGTATGTCTTTTTTCATAAACGTCCTTTCTCCTAATTAAAGTCCAAATATTAATGAACCTAAGTTTAATATTCCACTACTTACTATATTAATTACTGGTGTAATAATAGTTCCAGCAATTCCAGTAATCCAAATTAAAAGGAATATTATATAAAATATGCTCTCATTATTAATAAAAAACTCTTTTGCTTTATATGGTAATATTGGCATAATTACTTTTGAACCATCTAGTGGTGGAAGTGGAATTAAATTAAATATTCCAAGTCCTATATTAATTGAAATAGTAGTAAGTATAATACTCATTATAATTGAACCTGCACTAGACATCATAAAAGCAATACCTGCAAATTTATATATTGCACAATAAATCAGAGTAAATATAAATGCTAAAAATATATTCATTGCTGGTCCTGCAATTGAAACTATTGCCTCACCTTTTTCCATAGACATTTTTCTTGTGTAATTTCTAGGATTTACATGTACTGGTTTTCCCCATCCAAATCCTGCAAATAATAACATTAGAGAGCCTATTGGATCTAAATGGTCTAACGGGTTTAAGCTCAGTCTTCCTTCTCTTCTTGCAGTATCATCTCCTAGTTTATCTGCAGCAAATGCATGTGCAAATTCATGGAATGTAATCGCAATTAATACACCTGGTATAGTCATAACTAAACCTACAAGTGACCCCGGATTTTGTATATAGTTCATAACCATATATAAAACCATAATTCCAATTATAATATAAATTATCCTTTTATCAAATGAAAAATTAAACATGTAATTCTCCTCTCACTAAACTTATTAGATTTTATCTTAATTTTTTTGTCTCCAGTAGTAGCTTATTAAAATAAATTTTTATTAGATAATTTAAATTCTGAATTATCTAATTTATTATTTTTATTAAATAATAAATTTTCAAAAAACATTATTAAATATTTGTTGTCTTCTTCAATCCCCTTTGAAATATTACTATAATTTGCTCTAACTAAAGCATTTCTAAAATATAAGGAATTATCTTTGAATAGCTCGTTATTAACATCAAAACCTTTGCTATTCAAATATTTTTGTATAAATAGGGCTGTTGTTCTTGTATTTCCTTCTCCAAAAGGGTGTATTTGCCAAATGTGTGCTGTAAATTTGCATAATCTTTCTAATTTTTCTCTTTCCGTTTTTTCTGTATATCTTTGATTTGCCTCTTCTTCAAAATCATATTTTAAAGTTTCTTCTATCATAGAATAATCTGCGTATTGTACTGATTCTCCATTTAAAATTGGTTCTTTTTTTGTAATATTATAATCTCTAAATTCTCCAATGTATTTTTCATTGATTCCTATATCTATGTTTTCAAATAACTTTTTATGATATTGCTTTAATGTTAAATAATTAAATGTAAAGGCTTTGTCATTTAGTATTTTAACTATTCTTAATGACACTTCATCTGCTTGTCTTTCGCTATTATCTATTTTTTTGTTGTTAGCATTTTCATAATACTTTCTTACTTGTTCTTCAACAACCTCATAACTTTTCTTACCAACAATATTTTCAGTTGCTAAATCTACCATATATTTAGAAGGGGTAAGATTATCTACTGCTTGCAAACCGAATGCAATATTCCAATTTAATTGGCGTTCCTTAGAATCTTTGGTTTCACCAATTTTTTCATATTTAATTTTGTCTAAATAATTTTCTTTCATATTTAATCCTTCCATGCCGTTTTTTAAAGTGGCTTCATTGTTGGGAATAGCAATGCATCCCTAATAGATGCACTATCTGTAAGTAGCATAACTAATCTATCAATTCCAATTCCTAATCCTCCTGTAGGTGGTAAACCTATTTCTAGCGCTTGAATAAAGTCTTCGTCCATCATGCCAGCTTCTTCGTCACCTGCTTCTCTTGCTTCTACTTGTTTTTTAAATCTTTCATATTGGTCAATTGGGTCATTTAACTCTGAAAAGGCATTTCCATATTCTCTTCCACCAATAAATACTTCAAATCTTTCTGTCATTCTTTTATCATTTTTACATTTTTTAGCAAGTGGAGAAATTTCAACTGGATATTCATAAATAAATGTTGGTTGAATTAACGTTTTTTCAACATATTCATCAAAGAATAAACTGATTATATCTCCTCTTGTTTCTTTTGTTTTATCAGGGATTTCTATATTTCTTTCTCTTGCAAGTTTAACTGCTTCTTCATCTGTTTGAATTTCATTAAAGTCAACACCACATGCTTCTTTAATAGAATCAATCATAGTAATTCTTTTCCAACCAGGTGTTAGATCAATTTCTTGTCCTTGATACATTACTTTTGTAGTACCTAACACTTCTTTTGCAGTTCTTGAAAATAATTCTTCTGTTATATCCATCATATCGTGGAAATCTTCATATGCAGCGTAAAGTTCTAATTCTGTAAATTCTGGATTGTGTCTTATATCCATTCCTTCGTTACGGAATACTCTACCAATTTCATAAACTTTATCAAATCCACCTACAATTAGTCTTTTTAAGTTAAGCTCTAAGGCAATTCTTAAATACATATCTAAATCTAATGAATTGTGATGTGTAATAAATGGTCTTGCTGATGCTCCACCAGATATTGTATTTAAAATTGGTGTTTCAACTTCTAAATATCCTTTTTCATCTAAGATTTCTCTTACCTTACTAATTATCTTGCTTCTTAAAATAAATGTTTCTTTTACTTCTGGATTTACTATTAAATCTGTGTATCTTTGACGATAACGTAAATCTGGGTCTTTTAATCCATGGAATTTCTCTGGAAGTGGTCTTAAAGATTTTGAAAGTAATGTTACTTCTTTTGCATGAACTGATATTTCTTCTGTTCTAGTTTTAAATACAAATCCAGTTATTCCAATAAAATCTCCAATGTCATATGTTTTAAATGCTTTGTAGCTTTCTTCGCCTAAATCATTTATACTTACATAACTTTGGATTCTTTCATCAGAGTCTTGTATTGTACAAAATGATGCTTTTCCCATAATTCTTTTTGCAATTATTCTTCCTGCAACTGTTACATCTTTTTGCTCAAAAGCCTCATAATTTGCTTTTATCTCTCCTGCAGTGTTTGTTCTATTAAACTTTGTTATTTCATATGGGTCTTTTCCTTCTTCTTGTAGTTCCTTTAATTTGTCTCTTCTTATTTGCATCAAATGATTGATGTCTAATTCTTCTACTTCATTATTTTGATTTTCTTGCATAA
>CANQEA010000094.1 GCA_947594095.1 uncultured Clostridia bacterium
ATTTATCCACAATTTTTTTATTTTTTTCTTAAAATTTCTTGACTTCTTTTGTAATAATTTGCTATTATAGTAAAGTAAAATAAAATTGCTATTTTTATATATTTTTATAGATTTTTTGTTCGCAAGAAAATCCCCAAATGTTACATTCATGTTACAATCATGTAACAAAATTTTTGGAATTTGTGGATAACTTTGTGGATAATTTTTAGAAAGGATGATGATAAGTGACCGTAAACTCAGATGATTTATTAAATAGAATGAAAGATTTACTAAAAGATGAAATGACAGTTATTGCTCATGATACTTGGATTAAGCCTTTGAGAATAAAGAGTATTGAAGGTAATATAATAACTTTTATTGTTGCTTCAGATACTCAGCAAGATTTTGTAGAAAATAAATATCGAGACTTAATTGCTAATACTTTACGTTATATTACAAATAAAGATTGGGTAATTAAAGCTATTGAAGAATCTCAAATTAATGAAGAAGTATCAGAACTTCCAGAAAAAAATAAAAGACTTCCAAAAGAAATTGAAAGAAACAGAGCTACTCTTAACCCTAAATATACTTTTGAAACTTTTGTTGTTGGTGATAATAACAGATTTGCTCATGCAGCAGCACTTGCAGTGGGAAATGAACCGGGCGTTACTTATAATCCACTATATGTATATGGGGGAGTAGGTCTTGGAAAAACTCACTTAATGCATGCAATTGGTAATAGAATTGGTGAAAATGATGAGAAAGCTAATATTTTATATGTTACATCTGAAACTTTTACTAATCAAATTATTAATGCAATTAAAGATAATTCAACAGAAGCTTTTAGAAGCAAATATCGTTCAATTGATGTTCTTTTGATAGATGATATTCAGTTTATTGCTGGTAAAGATAGAGTTCAAGAGGAATTTTTCCATACTTTTAATACTTTAAGAGAAAATAATAAACAAATTGTTATTTCAAGTGATAAATTACCAAAAGATATTCTTCTTTTGGAAGATAGATTGAAATCTAGGTTTGAATGGGGGCTTCTTGCTGATATTTCTTTTCCAGATTATGAAACTCGTTTAGCTATTTTGAGAAAAAAGACTCAAGATGAAAATATTGCAATTGATGATTATATTTTATCAAATATAGCAACTAAAATAGATTCAAACATTAGAGAATTAGAAGGTGTATTCAATAAAATTGTTGCAAGAGCTTCTCTTACACATAGTCCTATAACTATTGAACTTGCTGAAAATATAATTAATGATTTTAAATATGAAAGTGAAAAAGTAATATCTTGTGATTTTATTAAAGAAACTGTTGCTAAGTATTTTAGTATTGATAAAGATGATTTATCAGGAAATAAAAGATCTAATGATATAGCTTTCCCAAGACAAATTGCTATGTACTTATGTAGAAAAGTTGCAAATATGAGTTTTCCTCAAATAGGTACAGATTTTGGAGGACGTGATCATTCAACTGTTATGCATGCTTATAAAAAGATTGAAAGAGAAATGAAAGAAAAAAGTAATACAAAATTAATTGTGGATAGTGTGAAAAATATTATTGTGGAAGGTAAAAATTAATTGCTTCAATATTTACAAAATTTTTTTAAAATTTATGTTTGAAAAATTTTTGTTTGATTAATTAAATCTTAATTCTTACTTACGGAACTAATATATTGACTATCAACACCCATCTGTTAATAAGGTGTTAAAAAAGTGTGTATATCTACTTTATACACAAAGTTAATTTAAAAGTGTGCATAACTCGACAACTTATCCACTGAGTTTTCAACACAAGTTTTTTTAGGGATTGCAACTATCAACACAGTTTTCCACAGTTTCCACACGACCTAATACTAATACTACTAAAAAATATTATATTTATATTAAATAATAAAAGGAGGCCTCACAATGAAAATTGTTTGTGAAAAAGAAAAATTAATTAAAGCATTAAATTCCGTAATAAAAGGGGTATCTAGTAAAACTACAATGCCTATACTAGAAGGAATTTTAATTCAAACAAATGATAATGAAATAAAATTAACTACTTATGATTTAGAAATTGGAATAGAATATGTTTTAGATTGCAAAGTTGAAGAACAAGGAAATACAGTAGTTAACGCTATAATGTTTAGTGAAATTATAAGAAAACTACCAGATACAGATATTCATATTTCAATTAATGATCAAAATTTATTAGAAATTGAGTGTGAAGGTTCTTTATATAAATTGGCTACTATGAATTCTGAAGAGTTTCCGGAACTTCCTAAAATTGAAATAGAAAATTCTATAGAATTAGATCAAACTATATTAAAAAATATGATTAGAAGAACAATTTTTGCTGTAAGTAATGAAGATACAAGACCAATTTTTACAGGATGTTTATTTGAAATTGAAAATAATAAGTTAACTCTTGTTTCTGTTGATGGTTTCAGATTAGCTCTAAGATCAATATTTTTAAATAAACCTTGTAATAATTTTAAGGCTGTTATTCCAGGAAGAACTTTGAATGAAGTAAATAAGATTATTTTAGATTCTTTTGATACAATTAAAATTGGAGTTTCAAAAAATCAAGCTTTATTTGAAATGGATAATTGTAAAGTTGTTACAAGAATTTTAGAAGGTGAATTCTTAAATTATAAAAATGTTATTCCTAGTAACTGGGAAACAAGAGTAAGAGTAGAGAAGAGTAGCTTGCAAGATAGCTTTGAAAGAATTAGTTTGATGTCATCATCTGCAGCAGAAAAAGAAAAGAAGTATCCTGTTAAAGTTCAAATTGATATTGGAAAAGTTGTTATTTCTTGCACTAACCAAACAGGTGAGGCTAAAGAAGAATTATATGTTTCAACAGAGGGTAAAAATTTAGAAGCTGGCTTTAATCCAAAATATTTCTTGGATAGTTTAAAGGTTATTGATGAAGAAGAAGTATTTTTGGAATTTGGAACTAATATTTCTCCTTGTTTAATTAAGTCAGTTGAAAATAATGAGGAATATGTTTATATGATTTTACCTATTAGATTAAAAGAAGATTAATTTTTATAAAATATAATTAAATTAATAAAATCAAAAAGAGTTATTCACATTTTATTATGATTTGTGAATAACTCTTTTATAAATTAAAATGGTATGATATCATCTTCATCTGTTGGAAAAGGAATAATATTGTTTTTATCATCAAAAAAGTCTTCGTCATCAAATTCATCATCGTCCCATTCTTCATCGTCAAAATCCATAGAAAGATCCATTAAAGCGAAAGAAAAGTCTAAAAATTCTTCATCATCCATTTCATCAATCATTTTTTTGAATTCTGCTTTTAGTTGTTTTACTTCATCAGAAAATGGAAATTTACTAGTATTATTTTTTATATTTTTTTTATTACTCATTTATATCACCAAAATTATTATACATTGTTTTTGATTATTTGGCAATAATTTGTCGAAAAAATTTATATAAAAGTAATCTATAAATTTTAGTTAATATTAACTTTTTATTTTCTTAAAAATTAGAATAAAATCGAAAAAAATTAATAAAAAAAGAAAATGTAATAAAAATCGGAAAAATTTTAAAAATAAAATTTTTAAAAAATAATATATTTGAAAAAAATAGAATAAAATAGAATAAATTAGAAAAAAATGGAATAAAATAGAAAATAAAAGATAAAAATTTTGTGAAAAATAATATTTTTTTATAAAAAATAAAATAAAAAAATAAATTAAATATTAATTAAAAAAATATTAATTAAATAAAAATTTTTAAATAAAAAAATATAAAAAATATTATTTAAATAAAAATTTAAAAATTAAAAAAATTAGAAAAAAATTAATAAAAAAAGAATAAATTAGAAAAAATTAAAAAATAAAAGATAAAAAATCAATAAAAAAGAATAAATCAGAAAAAATAGAATTTTAAAAATTATAATTATATTAATTTTTTAAAAATAAATAAATAATTTAAATATTAAAATAAAATATTAGAATAAAATATTAAAATAAAATATATAAAATATTTTTATATATAATTATAAAATATAATTTAAATTAAAAATTAATATTGACTTTTTTGCAATAAAAGTCTGACTATTTTGCAATAGAACTACTGACTAATTTGCAATAAAATTTTGACTTTTTTGCAATAAACACTTGACTTTTTTGCAATAAAATTTTAAAATATATTATATAAATATATTTTGGAGGAATAAGAAATGTATGAAAGAGAAGTTAAAGAGAGAATAAAAAAAATTAATGATACATTTAGAGTATTAGTAGTTACAGGTCCAAGACAAGTTGGGAAAACTACATTATTAGAAAGTGTAATGCCAGAGAATATGACTAAAGTTTCATTAGATGATGAATTTTTAAGAAAAGAAGCAAAAGAAAATCCAAAAATTTTTTTAGATTCATATCCTACACCGCTTTTTATTGATGAAGTACAATATGCTCCTGAGTTATTTCCATATATAAAAATGAAAGTAGATAAAGATAAGACAAGAGGTCAGTATTGGCTATCAGGCTCTCAGTTATTTGATCTTATGAAAAATGTTACAGAATCGCTAGCAGGAAGAGCTGGAATAGTAAAAATGAATAGCTTTACGTACAGTGAAATTGTTAAGAAACCTAAAAAAGAAGTATTTGATCCAGACAATTTAAAAGAGTATAAATATATAGATGTAAATGAAATATTTGAGAGAATTTTTAATGGGGGAATGCCAGAATTATATGATATAGAAAATATGGATAGAAATGATTTTTATTACTCATATATAAATACATATATAGAAAAAGATATTAAAAAGATAAAAAATATAGGAAATGTAGAGTCTTTTAAAAAATTTATGAGAGATGTTGCGATTAGAACTGGTACTACTCTTAATTATTCTGATATTTCGAACGATGTTGGAATTTCAGTAAATACGGTAAAAGATTGGTTTTCAATATTAGTAAGTACAGGTTTAGTTTATTTATTAGAACCATATTCATCAAATAAAATAAAAAGATTAACACATATGCCTAAAATAATATTTATGGATATGGGATTAGCATGCTATTTAGCTAATTGGGAAAGTGCTAAAGCTTTACAATTAAGTGAGTTATCAGGTCATTTTTTTGAGTCATATGTAATTTCTGAAATAGTAAAATCTTATGATAACAAAGGTTTACGATTGGAAATATCACATTTTAGAAATAAAGAAACAGAAGAAATTGATTTAATTATGTTTAAAAATAATACTTTATATCCTCTAGAGATAAAGAAGACATCAAATCCAAGAAAAGATATGATGAAAAATTTTAAATATCTAGAAAAAACAAATATGAAAATAGGTCAAGGTGGAATTATTTGCTTATA
>CANQEA010000095.1 GCA_947594095.1 uncultured Clostridia bacterium
ATTGAAAGCATACAAGATGACTATAAATGGAGCAAAGATAATGATAAAGACAAAGAATATGACAAAGATGATTTTGAAATTTAATTTTAATGATTTAAAAAATAAGTTGAATTACTTTTATATGTAATTCTCTTTTTTCATCTAAATACTATGATTAACACTAAAAATTTGTTATAATTATTGTATAAATGTTATATGTAACTACTGTATCTAGAAAGCGAGATGATAAACTTGAAAAAAATTGATTTACACATACATACTTCACCAAGCAATTATGAACGAAATTTTGACTTTTCATTAGAAAAGCTAAAAGAGTATGTTAATATAACTCAGTTAGATATTATTGCTATTACTAATCACAATCATTTTAATAAAGAACAATTTAAATTAATTTCTTCTAGTTTAAATTGCTCAGTATATCCAGGAATAGAAGTTGATTTGGAAAGTTCTCATATTCTAGTTATATTTCCAAAAGATAAAATTGATGAATTAGAAATTGCCAGTAATATACTTGTAAAAAAAATCAATTCAGAAAATGACTTCATAACTTTTGAAGAGTTTACTAATATTTTTCCTTATTATAGAAATTATATATTAATTCCTCATATAAAAAAACACCCATCAATGAAATCAACTACATTAGAAAAGTTTAATGGTATTATAAAAACAGGAGAAGTAAAAAGTGCTAAAAAATTTGAAGTAACTAAAAAAGATAGTAATTCACTTGTACCCGTTTTTTTTAGTGATATTAGAATTGAAAATACTTTAGAAAATTTCCCAACAAAATATACTTATTTAGATATAGTTTCTGATGAATATGGAATATTAAAAAATGCATTATCAGATAAAACAAAAGTTTTTATATCTAGCAATAAAAACGATGAAGAATTTGCTTTTCTACCTGATGGAACATTAGCCTCTACAAAGTTAAACATCATAATGGGAAAAAGATCATCCGGAAAAACATATAATTTGAAACAAATAAATAATTCAAAAGATGATAATAACATAAAATTTGTAACGCAATTTTCTTTGACCGGAAAAAGCGAAGAAGAAAAGTTTAAAGAATTAACTGAAAGTGAACAAGAAACAGTAATAAATGAATATTTAAACCCTCTAAGAAAGTTAGTTGATACTGTATTAGAAATTGATGAAATATCTGATACAAATTTAGAAAATTATCTTACTACATTAAAAGAACATGCCACAAATCAATATTTGCAAGATTCTTATTCTAAAGCTAAATTATTTAACGAAAATGAATTTTCATTTTTTGATAATTTGGACACAAAAAATGTTATAAATGCAATTACAGTTATATTAGATAGTAAACATAATGCAACTATTATTGAAAAATATCTACCTAGAGAATCATTAATAATGCTTTTAAAAGAATTAATAAAAAAAAGAAAAGAAGAGTATCTCGAATGTAAATTAAAAAAGGAAACTGATAATATTGTTAAAGTCATAAAAAGAAAACTAAATTCAAAGTCTTCTATGATTAGTATAAGTGAAGTTGATTTTTATAAAGCATTTAAAAATAAAATCATAAAAGACAATTTTAACTATATCGTTAATAAACTAAAATCAGAAGAATCAATATATAATTTAGATATTTATAGATTTAAGTTGATTATAAATAAAATGCCTTTTAAAAATGTTAAAGAATTAAAAAGCAAATTAAAAATAAGTAGTGCTTTGGCTGATGCTTTCGAATCGTATAATAAACCTGTTGATTTTATACATAAATTAGTTAATTTGGGAGTATCAAAATCAGATATATATAAAGCATTACTAGATTTTGATGTAAAGGTTATCAATGAAAATGGAAATGAATTATCTGGTGGTGAAAGAGCCGAATATAATTTATTAAGAGAAATAAAAGATTCAGAACAATATGATATTTTATTATTAGATGAACCAGAAGCTTCGTTTGATAATCCATTTATTAAAGAATATATAATTGATATATTAAAAGCTATTTCTCAAAAAACAACGGTTTTTATTACTACTCACAATAATTCTTTAGGAATTTTAATAAAACCTAATAAATTGATTTATACTTCTTGTGATAAAAATAATTTTAAAGTATATACTGGAGAATTTGGAAGTAAAAATTTAACTACTGTAAATGGAGATTCAATAATTAGTTATGATACTATAATGAATGTTATGGAAGCCGGAGAAAAAGCTTACAAAGAAAGGAGCCAAATATATGAAAGTTTTAAAAATTGAAAACAAAAAATGTTTTTATTCTAAAGATGGGATAAATTATATACCAATTACTGATATTTCTAAAGATGATATTTATTCTATATTAAGTATTATATATAACACATCTGATTATATTATTGATGAAATAAACGAAGAAACGGAAATATTAAATGACGTTGAAAAAATAATATATACAAATATTTATGAACAATTTCAAACGTTTATTCAAAATAAAGAAACTTTAAAAAATGAAATAAATTATGAATTAAATGATGTTATAAATAAATACAAATTAAAGGATGATAATAGCAGCACCAATAATGATGTACAAATATTTGAAAATATAAACTTAAAAAATACAAATGAAGAAAAAATTCTAGAAACTGTATAAATTATGAAGAAACAGAGGTGAAAAATGAAACAATTAAAATTTATGGATTTTTGTGCAGGTATTGGTGGAGGTCGATTAGGATTAACTAATAATAATTTAAAATGTATAGGTTACAGCGAAATTGATTACTATGCACAAAAAACATACAAAACATTTTATGGTACAGAAGAAAAAAATTATGGTGATTTAACAAAAATTAATACCGATGACTTGCCAGATTTTGACTTATTAATTGGTGGTTTCCCTTGCCAAACATTTTCTGTTATTGGAAAACGTGCAGGATTTAATGATAGTCGCGGAATGATTATTTATAGTATTATTGATATATTAAAAAAGAAAAAAATTCCTTATTTCATATTAGAAAATGTAAAAGGTTTAACTACTCATAACAATGGAAAAACTTTAAAAGAAATTGTACAGTCTTTAAAAAATGCAGGGTATGATTTAGAATATCGAGTTTTAAATAGTCTGGATTATGGGGTTCCTCAAATGCGAGAAAGAATATATTTTGTTGGTATAAGAAAAGATATAAAAAGGAAAAAATTTTTGTGGCCAAAACCTTTCAAAAAATTAAAATTAGAAGACTGTTTAATTGATAATGACGTTGAAGAGCAAAAAATAGATGACAAAATTTTTCAAAAATATCTAAATAATAAATATAATAATTCGAAATTTGATATAAATGAAATTTTAAAACAAGACTATTTGATATTAGATACTAGACAATCTGATTTAAGATTATATAGAAACAAGGTTCCTACTTTGAGAACTGGAAGACATGGAATTTTGTATGTTAAAAATGGGAAATTATATAAACTAAGTGGTTACGAAAGTTTATTGCTTCAAGGATTCCCAATAGAACTTGCTGAAAAGTCAAAAACTTCAAGATTAAATAATGGAAAACTACTTTCACAAGCTGGTAATGCTATGACAGTAAACGTTATTCAAGTATTATGTGAAAGTTTATTGAATTGCATAGGAGTGGATAATAATGAATAATTTAGTAGATTTAGGTTCGCAAACTGCTAAAAATGGCTTTAAAAATGAACAAGATGTATGCAACAAATTTATAAATTGGAAAAACGATATAGAAGCAAAACAATGGTTAAAAATAATGAACTATAATCTTGATGAAATTGAATATGTAAATGCTGTCGTTTTACATGGGTATAAAGCAGATGTCAATGTCCAAGTACAAATAAAATTGAAATCTGCTATTGATACCGAAAATATCCAAGTAAAATTAGTTTCAAACAAAAAAGGATTTAACCAAGTTGATAAAAGGTGGTTAAAAAGTTATGATGAACTTTGGAATATACCAGAAAATGTTTATATTGCACTACAATATTTTACTGGCGAATTAAAACCTTATAAAAAAGGAACAAGAGATTCAAGAAGAATGTTTTTAGATGAAATGACAATAGAAGATAAAAATTTAATTTTAAATTGGTTTAATGACAATAAAACTTTAATTTTATCTGATATTATTAAAGGTCGTGGACAATTTAGTGCTGAATGGGTATTAGTAGCACAAAAAGTTAATAATAATGCTAGATGGATTTTAAAAAATATTAATGAGGCTTTACAACATTATTCTGATGGAAATGTAACTATAACACCACGAGGATCAATAAAGATAGGAAAAGTTACCGTTCAAAGAAAAGGAGGAGATAATGGTAGAGAAACTGCAAATATGCTACAATTTAAATTAGATCCAACAGAATTATTTGAAATATAAATTTTTAGAAATATATTTCAAAAATATTAAAAATATGTTATATTATTATTAGCAACGGAAGATTATATAAACTCTTTCGTTATTGGAAAAGAGTTGTAGATAACTACGACACTCGCTCCAAAAGAAAAAATCGCTGCACTAATAGTGTGGCGTTTATTTTTTATAAACAAACAACGTACTGATACTCCTACCACTTTAATAAACTCATTTTTGAAAGGCTAAGCTTTAACTATAAAAACAACTTCAATTTTTAAGAAATATCGCAAAAAATTGACTATCTATTTTTGACTATCCATTCACCTTTTTTAGTAGCACCAGTTCTTTCAATTAATCCTTTTTCTATAAGTATTTTTATATTTCTTTGAACAGTTCTAATATTAATATCTAATAGTTTTGACAATGCCTCTTGTGTAATAGTTGGTAAATCTAGCATTAAATTAATAATTGATTTTTGAGTTTCAGTTAATTCAGCAATTTCTTTTGTTTCTTCTCTAAATTTAGCTTTATTAAATGGAAAAGTAACTCTAATAAAATTAGGAAAGAATTCAAATGATTTTTTATCGTAACTTTGAAGTATTCTTATTATACCTGTACCCATTTGTTCAACTAAATCTAAATCATTAAATACTTTCATTAGTTCTTTATTTTTAGGTAATGAATATCCTTCTAAAAACTCTTCTTTTGTAGTAGATGGCTGAATACCGCCATTTGATGATATTACCAATCTATCACTAAACATTTCAAACTTTGGAGCATATTCGTTAGACCAATCATTGTGAACGATAGCATTAACCACTGCCTCTCTGACTGCTACAAAATCATACATTCTAATTTCTTTTCTTTCAGGGTATTCTATTTTTGTAAATATCCTATTTTCAATTTCTATTTTATTTAAAATATTTTTTGTAGCCTTAACTATGGAACAATTCCCAAAATCTTCATTCTCAATTAAATC
>CANQEA010000096.1 GCA_947594095.1 uncultured Clostridia bacterium
TAATATAAAAAAAATCATAAATTCTTCAAAGAAATAATTTAGGTACGCATTTTTTCAACAATCAAGTAAAGGCTGAAACCCTTTAATTTCAAAGGGTGTCAACCTTTTTCTTTTTATAAACTGTCAAAGATGAGATATATATCTTAAAAAATATAATTTGTCAATTCAATTATTAAATTTTTAAAAATTATCATAAGAAGTTTAAAGTTTACACAAACTTTCCGATATTCTCCCAAACATAAAAATCCCCGCCTTAGCCGTTAGAGAGTTGAATTTTTAAGGACCTGTTCCTAAACAGGTGGGTGCCTACCTAAATACTCATGGGCTTCTCACTAAGCTCCTGTTGGTAAGCTTATGAGCATGCACGCCATATTCAGAGATTCGGCCCCTCTTTCTATGTGTTGGTTCTAAAAATTCTGTCTATCGCACTACGCAGGGTAATTTGATAATATATTTAATTGATTTTTATTAGTCTTCCTTTAAGTTATTTTTATTTTACCATAACTTATATTGTTTTACAAACAGATAAGTTGGAAAAAATGATTTGCTATCTTCTTTATAATAATTTAATCTTACTTTTTCATATATTATTCTCATTAAATTAAAGTTTTTTTGGGGTTGATTTTTATAAAATTATATGATACAATTAACTAAATCTCGTGTTTTTATTGGCGAGGTTTTTTATTTCATAACAACAACTTTATCTTCTTCAACACCAATTTTTGTTTTCTTATTTTTTTCTAAGTTTCCGTCTAAAATTTCTTCTGCTAATCTATCTTCTAAAATATTTTGAATTGTTCTTCTAAGTGGTCTTGCACCAAATGCTTTATCAATACCTTTACTTGCAATTAATGTTTTAACTTCTGGTGTTAATTCTATTTCTATTTTTTGTGCTTTTAAACGATTTGTTACTTCTTTTAGCATAATATCTATAATTTGATTAATCTCGTCATCTGTTAACTTATGGAATACAATAATTTCATCAATACGGTTAATAAACTCTGGTCTAAATTCTTTTTTTACTGCTTCCATAACTTCTTTTTTAGTTTCTTCATATTCCTTTTCAGATTTAACACTTTCTTCTTCAGTTTTAACAAAGCCTAAAGATTTCTTTTCTGTAATTAATCTTGCTCCTATATTAGATGTCATTATAATTACTGTATTTCTAAAGTTTACTGTTCTTCCTTGAGAGTCTGTTAATCTTCCATCATCAAGTATTTGAAGTAATATATTCATAACATCTGGATGTGCTTTTTCAATTTCATCAAATAGAATAACAGCATAAGGTTTTCTTCTTATTTTTTCTGTTAATTGACCACCTTCATCAAATCCCACATATCCTGGAGGTGAACCTATTAATTTAGCAACAGAATGTGGTTCCATATATTCTGACATATCAATTCTAATCATAGCATCTTCTTCACCAAATAAACATTCTGCTAATGCTTTTGATAGTTCTGTTTTTCCAACTCCAGTTGGTCCTAAAAATAAGAACGAACCAATTGGTCTTTTAGGGTCTTTTAATCCCACTCTTCCTCTTCTAATTGCTTTTGCAACTGCTTCTACTGCTTCATTTTGCCCAATAACTCTTTCATGTAAATTTTTTTCTAGATTTTTTAATTTCTCATTTTCATCTTCTGTTAATTTTTTAGCAGGAATACCTGTCCAGCTACTTATAACTTCTGCAATATTTTCTTCTGTGATATTTGTTACAGATTTTGTGTTTTTATTTTTCCATTTATTTTGTTCTTTTTCATACTTTTCTTTTAATTCTTTTTCTTTATCTCTTAATGTTGCAGCTTTTTCAAATTTTTGTGCTTTTACAGCTTCTTCTTTATCTTTTGATACATTTTCTATTTCTTCTTCTAATTCTTTTAAATTCTCTGGTTCTGTATAAGTTTTAAGTCTTGCACGAGAAGCAGCTTCATCTATTAAATCAATTGCTTTATCTGGCAAAAACCTGTCATTAATATATCTACTTGACATTTGACTTGCAGCTTCTATTGCTTCATCAGTTATTTTAACATTATGATGTGCTTCATATTTATCTCTAATTCCTTTTAAAATTGTAATTGTATCTTTTATAGATGGTTCTTGTACAGTTACTGTACTAAATCTTCTCTCTAATGCAGCATCCTTTTCAATATATTTTCTATATTCGTTTAAAGTTGTTGCTCCAATTAATTGTATTTCTCCTCTTGCTAAAAGTGGTTTTAATATGTTTGCTGCATCTATTGCACCTTCTGCAGCACCTGCTCCAACAATAGTATGAATTTCATCAATAAATAAAATTACATCTCCTGCTTTTCTTACTTCTTTTAATGCTTTTTTAATTCTTTCTTCAAAATCTCCTCTATATTTTGCACCTGCAACCATTCCTGAAATATCCATTGTAACTACTCTTTTATCTTTTAAAATTTCAGGTACATCACCAGATACAATTTTTTGTGCTAAACCTTCTACAACAGCTGTTTTTCCAACACCTGGTTCACCAATTAAACAAGGATTATTTTTAGTTCTTCTAGATAAGATTTGTATTACTCTTTCTATTTCAGAACTTCTTCCAACAACAGGGTCTAATTTACCTTCTTCTGCTTTTTTAGTTAAATCTTCTCCAAATTGATTTAAAGTTGTTGTTTGATTATAACTTCCTTTCCCTTTAGAAGTTCCTTTTTCTCCTTTGGTCTGTTTTAAATCTTCTCCCTCATTTATAACTTTTATAATTTCATTATATAATTTAGGAATATTAACATTTAAATCTAATAGTATTCTAGTTGCAATACAATCTCCTTCTTTAAGTATTCCTATTAAAATATGTTCTGTTCCTATATAATTATATCCCAATTTTTTAGCTTCAATAAAAGCATTTTCTATTACTCTTTTAGTTCTAGGGGTAAAACCTAAAGTTTCGTTTGTCTGTTCTTCTCTTCCAATCAACTCTTCAATTTTAGCAATTATATCATCCGGCTCTACTTCTTGATTTTCTAAAACTTTAGCTGCAACTCCACTTCCTTCATTTGCTAGACCATATAAAATATGTTCTGTTCCTATATAATTGTGTCCAAGCTCTATGGCAATTTCATTTGCCATTTCAATTGCTTTTTTAGCTCTACTTGTAAAATTATATGTCATAATAACACTTCCTTTCTCTTAACATTTTAATTGTCTGCATTTATAATCTCTTTAATAACTTCTGCTCTTTTTATATCTCGTTCTAATGTTTCATATTGCTCTCCTACGTATTTTTGCAAGCTTGCTGGTTTAGTATATAAATATAGTTTTTTTACTTTTAAATCTGTCATATCTTTTAAAATTCCAAGATCTGTTCCAAGTTTAATATTAGACAAGAATTCTCTAGTTTCTTCTGATGAAATTTTCCTACAATTAGCTAAAATTCCATAACTTCTACATATTTTATCCTCTAAATCTATACTATCTTTACTTAAAAACTTCCTAGCTTGTCTTTCTTGTTCAATTATTGTTTGAACAATTGACTGTAAATTTTGAATAATTTCATCTTCTGAAATACCTAAAGTTCTTTTATTAGATATTTGATACATATCTCCTGAGCTTTCACTATTTTCTCCGTAAACTCCTCTTATATCAATTCCAAAACTTGTAATTGCTTCTAATACTTTTTTAGTATTTCTTGTTTTACGAAGAGCAGGAAGATGAACCATACATGACGCTCTAAGGCCTGTTCCTACATTACTTGGGCAACTTGTTAAGTATCCGTATTTTTCACTTATACTATATCCTAATACTTCTCCTATTTTTTCATCTATTTCTCTTGCTAAATTTAGAGTATTTTTTAAGTCTAAACCTGAATTAAATACTTGTATTCTTAAATGATCTTCTTCACCAATCATAATACATATATTTTCTTCATCATTAATTAAAATACTACCAGTATCATTCTTGTTTAATACAAATTCTGGACTTACCAAATTTTTCTCGACTAAACTCATTTTTGTAATGTCATCCATATCTTTTAATTTAAAAAACTTTAATGAGTACCCAATTGAATACAAATTATCTTTTATTTTATTTTCTAGAGATTCTAGTTCTTCTTTTGATAAATTAAAACGATATCCCTCAATATTTCTTGCTAATCTAATTCTTGTACTAATTGCAACATCAGAATCATTTCCTGTTTGTAAATACCAGTTCATACTTATTCCTCCATTCCTATTTTTCTTTTTTCTTTATTTCATCTCTTAATTTTGCTGCATCTTCATATCTCTCTTCTTTAATAGCAGTTTTTAAATCATTTTTTAATTTTTCAAGTTCATCTATTTTATTATCTTTTTTTGCTTTTTCTTGATTAGAAGGCTTAGCACTTACTGAATTTTCTTTTTTAGTAATAGGTCCAATTCTTCCAACATGCCTGTTGTTTCCTTGAATTCTTTTTAAGATTGGATCTATTTTTTCTTCAAATACATCATAGCAATGACTACATCCAAACTTTCCTGTATTTGCAATATCTTCAAATGTAAATCCGCAATTATCGCATTTTAGTTCTTTTATAGTATTTAAAAGTGGCATAAATTCTGGTGTGTCAAAATCTTCCATAAAGTCTCCAAAGAAACTTGAAAAATCAATTGGCATACTAAAGTCCATATGAGTTATTCCTAATTTCTGGCTACATTCTTCACATAAATTAAGCTCTTTTTTTACTCCATTAATGTTTTCTGAATATCTAACATTTGCCTCATTTTTTTTACAATTATCACATAACATAGTTTTTTCCTCCTTTTTTATTCTTCTATGTTTAATAACATATTTTTAAATATTCTTGCTCTTACTTCATCTTTAATATTTTGTCCAAGTTGTAACACATTATCACTTGTTGCAACTTTAATTAATTTTGCTTCTTTTTCAGTTAATAGTCCATATGTTAAAAAATCACTAATTAGTATATCCACTTCATTGGAAGTGAGTGTCTTTCCTATATTGTTAATTATATGCATAATATAATCTGATTTTGTACTACTTAGTTTTTTTATTACAATATGTCCTCCACCTCCTCTTTTACTTTCTACATAATAGCCTTGTGATGGTTTAAATCTTGTAGCTATTACATAATTAATTTGAGATGGCACACAATTGAATTGTTCTGCTAGTTCATTTCTTTGTATTTCAATTGTCTGATTTTCTTCAAAAAGTTCTTTAATAAATTCTTCTATTATATCTGACATTCTCATATTTGTCATCTCCTTTACTTGACTTTGACTTTCTTTGACCTACAATGTTATTATACTA